>JBCBDK010000465.1:0-3602 GCA_038529675.1 Actinomycetota bacterium | reverse complement strand
GTGAACACGGCGGGTCGGCGGGCGGTCACGGTGACGGTGACGGTGGTGCCGTCGACCGCGATGGAGGCGATGTCGGCGGGTGCGACCCCGGCGGCGCTGAGGTGGTCGCGTGCGGCTAGAAATGCGCGGTTGGTGTCAAGGCCGTTGAATCCGACTTGGGCGGCGCCGGCGCGGGCGGCGGCTTCGGCGTCGTTGATGGCGGAGCGGCGTGCTTCGAGAGCTCGTCCGCCGTCGAAGATGAGTCCGCCGCCGGCGATCGCGACGAGGAGCATGACGGTGGCAGCGACGCCGGTGAACCCGCAGTCGTCCAACCAGCGACGCCGGGCGGTCGGCTCGGGTGTCGGGTCGTCGTCGTGATCGTTCATGGGTCGCTTCGGAATGAGTCGATGATTTGGGTGTCGGTTCCGGCGATGGTGCGGCCGTTGCTGGTGAAGGGTTCGGTGTTGGCGATCGTGCAGGTGACCGTGGCGGTGACGCTGCCGCCGCGCCAGGTGCCGGTCGGGCCGGGTCTCCAGGTGAGGTCGACGGTGGGGGTGGTGGTGCAGGCGTCGATGTTCGATGCCGCGATCGCGTTGGTGGCGGCGGTGCTGGCGGTGTCGGGGCCGGGTTGTTGGCTGGCGATGCGCGCGGCCGATTGGGCGGCGTTCTCGATGCTCTGCCCGGTCTGGGTGAGACGTCCCAGCCAGGACAGGGCACCCCAGACGACGAGAGCCATGACCACGAGGAGGATGAGTTCGGGTCCGAGCGCCTGGCCAGAGTCGCGCAGCCACCACCGCCGCCTGCGCCCAGTCGTGGTGACGGTGGTGGTCATGATTCTTCGGGGGCGGATGCGGTGGCGGTGACGCCGAGGGAGCCGGGGAACAGGAAGGCGGGGGTGCTGGCGGAGACGGTGACGGTGATGAGGGCGCCTTCGGTGGTGTCGTCGCCGGTGCAGTCGACGCTGAGTGAGCGGACCCAGTTGTCGGCGAGTTGGAGGGCCATGGCGGTGGCGGCGTCGGGTGCGTGGGTGCAGTCGGTGTCGGCGGCGGCGGCGATGCGGGCGCCTTCGGCGGCGGCTTGTTCAAGGATGTTGCGGGCGTGCCACCAGACGACGACTTGGGAGATGAACAGGAACAGCAGGATCAGGAACAGCCCACCGATCAGCGCTTCGATCCCTTCGACCAGGCCACGGTCACCACGCACACGCGGAGCGATGCGTCGGGCGCGTTGCGGGTTCGGTGGTCGTGGTCGATCGAACCGGACGGTGTCCGCCGGTGCGGGTGGAGTCGTGGTGGTCACGACACGACGGTTCATAGGTCGCCGTCGACGGCGGGGACGACCGGATCTTGGTAGTCCTCTTTGGTCTGGTCGAACACGTTGATCGCGAACGCGACGGCGGCGATCGCAATGGCGACGCCTGCCGCGATCCAGAGCAGCTTGGCGGGTGCGTCGTCGAGGCCCCGGTCGTCGAGGAGCCGGTCCCGGAGGGTGTCGAACTCGACGTCGAGCAGCTCGTCGTGGAGCGACTCGGGGGTGTGGGTGGTGGGCATGGGTGGGGTTCCTTTCGGTGATCGGGTGGTCGGGGGTCCTTGGGGTTCAGGTGGGTGAGGTGGAGAGCGCGTCGAGGACGCGCACGGCGAGTGGGTAGGCGAGGAACGCGACGACGCCGGCGACGAAGAGCATCGTGGGGCCGAACATGGCGGAGGTGCGCTTGTCGGCGGTGACCTGCATCTCGTCGAGTGCGGTTTGTCGCATGCGGGTGGCGATGGCGGTGACGGTGGTTTCGACGGCGACACCGATGCCGGTGACGTGCGAGATCGATGAGGCGAGGTCTTCGAGTTCGCGGCAGCCGTATTCGATGCCGACACTGTCGATGGCTTCGGACACGCGTAGTCCCATCTGGGGTGCGGCGCGTACGGCGTGGTTGATGGTGGTGAAGGCGTGGCCGGTGCCGATGTCGGCGGCGTAGGTGATCGACTCGGCGGCGGTGCGCTGGGTGGTCATGCACACGGCGACGAGTGACACATAGGCGCCGGCTTCGATGCGGAACTGGCGGTGCTTCGCTTCCGCCGCCGCCACCTGAGCGGCGACGTGATACCAGCCGGCCACCAGGCCAGCGGCGAGGGGTGCGGTGATGGTGAACCAGGTCGGGAACACCCCGACCGTCGCAGCGGTGAGGCCGACGGCGATGGCGGTGGCGGCGAAGATGACGATGGCGGTGGTGATCGCTCGGGCGATGATCCCGGTGACGGTGGTGCCGGCGGTGCGCAGCGCGTAGCGACGCCGTTGCTCGAGCCGCTCCCCCGACCCGGATGCTGCATAGGCGGATGCGATCCGGTCGACGAGACCTCGGAGTGCGTTGGCGGGTTCGGTGCCAGTTCGGGTGGTGGGGGCGGGTTGGTAGAGGCGTCGGTAAGTGTCGGCGACCGAGGTGGTCGTCGTGCGGAATGCACGGGTGACGCACCAGATCGTCGCCACTGTGGCGGCGCCGACGACGAGGGAGATCTGTGCCGGGGTCACGACGTGCTCGCTTCGGCGATGGCGGGCCGGGAGATGTAGCGGCCGATCCGCTCGTAGCGGGACAGGCGTCGAAGCCAGGCGAGCGACAGCGCCCACAACGCAACCGGGATGACGAGCCAGGCTTGTCCGGCGGGGTCGGCGTAGGGGGCGAGGGTGTCGCCGGTCGCGATGAACATGTAGGCGATGAGCCCGGCCAGGATGACGAGCATGCGTCGCATCGACCGGTGGAAGTTGAGGCGCATCCGATCGATCCGATCCCGCGCCACCAGCTCGTCCCGGGCGGTGTCGGCCAACATCGAGAACGTCGCATGCAACGACGAACCGGAAGCGTCGCCGGCGGCGAACAACATCGCGGCGATGGCGGTGTCAGCGACCGGGTGATCGAGATCCTCGGCCAACGCGAGCAGCGCCTCGGGCAGTGGGGTGTGGTGGCCGGTTCGGGTCGTGAACGCTTTGAGTTCGGTGGCGATGGAGGTGGGGGCTCGGGCCGCGACTTGGTCGAGGGTTTCGATGAGGTCGAGGTTCGATCCGGCCTGCAGATCCCGGAGATCTTCGAGCCACTTCGCGATCCCCTCCAACCGGCGCCGCCGGCGCACCGCATCGGTCGGGAACAGACTCGGCCACGCCGCTGTGAGGGCACCAGCGGCGAGGGCGCCGATCGGCCACCGAGTCGCCACCAAAACGACAACACCGACGGTTATCGACGCGACGACCCAGCGTGTGTCGACCGGCAGCCGTCGACGCGCCAGTACGGCTCGGCGTGGTGCGGGTTGGAGGGCGTGGCCGACGGCGAGGACGACACCACCGGCACCGACCGCGCAGACGGCGGTGAGGAGCAGGCGGGTGGTGTCGGACATCACTACTCCCCATTCCGGTCGGCTGTTGAGCCGACGATGGTGTCGGAGGCGTCGGCGAACGGTGCGACGGTGTCGTCGCCAGCACGGTGGGGGTCGAAGTCGTCGACGGCCATGTTGATCCGTGCCGTCAGCATCGCCGGCCACGCCGACCGGGTCGCCTGGGCGCGCAGGTCGCCGGTGAAACTATTACCGCCCATGCCATCCAGCGACTGCGCTGGGCAAGGGGCACGCTGCAGTCTTTCTTTA
>JBCBDK010000464.1:0-3624 GCA_038529675.1 Actinomycetota bacterium | reverse complement strand
CTCCCGCTCTTCGACCCTTGCTGCGCTCACCGCAGCAGTGCTCATGCTCACCGCCTGCAGTACCGACGCCGACCAGGACACGATCCAGATCTACACCGGTCGTCACTACGACCTCGAAGCTGCGTTCACGCAGTTCGCGGAGGAGACCGGCATCAACATCGAGTTCCTCGAGGGGAACGACGCCGAGCTGCGCGAGCGAATCGCCGCCGAGGGCGAAGACACCCAAGCCGACATCTACATGACCGTCGACGCCGGCAACCTGGCCACCGCAGCGGAGCAGGGTGTGTTCCAGTCGATCGACTCCGACATCCTCAACGAGGCGGTACCCGCCAACCTGCGGGACCCGGACAACCAGTGGTTCGCACTGAGCGCCCGTGCCCGCACCATCGTGTACAGCCCGGCCCGCGTCTCCGCCGACGAACTGCCGACCACCTACGAAGAACTCGCGCAGCCCGAGTGGGCGGGTCGGGTGTGTCTCCGGAACTCGTCGAACACGTACACCCAGTCGCTCGTCGCCAGTCTGATCAGCAGTCGCGGCTACGACAACACGCTCGACATCGTGAGCGGCTGGGCCGACAACGCCGAGATCCTCTCGAACGACGTGATTGCACTGAACTCGATCGCCGAGGGCCTGTGCGACGTGGCGATCACCAACCACTACTACCTGGCACGCCTGCTGGAAGACGAGCCCGACTTCCCGGTCGAACTCGTGTGGGCGAACCAGGGTGCCGAAGGCACGCACGTCAACATTTCTGGCGCCGGTGTCACCAAGTTTGCCGACGATCCCGAACTGGCCCAGCAGCTGTTGGAGTGGTTGGCGACAGAGGGCCAGAGTGCGTTCGTCGACGGCAACCACGAGTACCCGGTCAACCCCGACGTCGCCCCCGAGGCTCTGATTGCGACCACGTTCGGTGAGACCTTCGAAGCCGACCCGCTGAATGCAGCCGAGTTCGGTTCGCTCAACGCCGAGGCGGTGCGACTTCTGGACGAAGCCGGTTACGAGTGACCGACGGTGTCGGGAGCGAGGCGCCCGGCATCGCCGACGAAGGCCGCGCCGTTGCACTGTCCCGTGGTGACCGGGCCAGTGCCGCGGGTTGGCCGATCACTGCGGTGGTGATCGGCCTGCTCGTCATCATTCCGGTCGGGTTCCTGGCGGTCTCCGTGCTCGATCCGAGCGAGGAGGTGTGGGCGCAGCAGTGGCGCACTCGCCTGCCCGGCCAGCTCGTCGACACTGCGGTGTTGCTCGTCGGCGTGAGCATCGGCTCGCTGGTGCTCGGATGCAGCCTTGCTTGGCTCGTGACGGCGTATCGCTTTCCCGGCTCGCGGTTGTTCGGCTGGCTCGTGATCGCACCGCTTGCGATGCCGTCGTACGTGCTCGGTTTCGTCACGGTGTCGACCTTCGGTTTCACCGGGCCGATCCAAGGCTGGTGGCGGGACCGGTTCGGCCAGGACGCGTGGTTTCCCGACGTCGACTCCATGGGCGGCGCGATCGTGGTCTTCTCGCTCGTGCTGTACCCATATGTGTTTCTGTTGGCGCGCACCGCGCTCGCCGATCAGGCTGGCGCGGCCTACGACGTGGCGCGCAGCCTCGGCGCCGGACCGGTCGAGGCGGCTCGCCGGGTCGTCTTGCCGCTGCTGCGCCCGGCACTGGCGGCGGGCACTGGCATCGTGATGATGGAGACGCTCACCGACTTCGCGACCGTGCAGTACTTCGGGGTGGACACCGTGTCGGTCGGCGTGTTCCGGATCTGGCGGGGCACGTTCGATCGCGATGCGGCGAGCGAGTTCGCCACGCTCGTCCTCGTCATTGCGCTGATGATCATCGGCATCGAACGGATCCTGCGTGGCCGTGCCCGCTATGGCGAAGCGGCGGGCGCGGGCCGTCGGCTGAAGGCACGTCGTCTCGCCGGCGGACGCGCCGCTGCGGCCGTCGGTGCGTGCGTCGCAGTGCTGTTGCTCGCCTTCGCCGCACCGACGCTGCGCCTCGTCACCTGGGCGATCGAGGTTGCCGGACGCGAGCGCGGCACACCGCTGACCGAGCGCTTCGTCGAGTTTCTCTCCAACTCGCTCCTGCTCGCCGCCCTCACGGCAACGGTGTGCGTGGTCGGCGCCGTCCTGGTCACCAATGCCCGCCGGTTCAACCAGAGCCGTGCGACGGGAATCGCCGCACGTGTGACGGCGATCGGGTACGCCACACCCGGTCCGGTGGTGGCCATGGGCGTGGTGCTCACCCTCGTCGCGCTCGACGATGCGCTGGAGGTGATCGGCCTCGGGTTGCCTGGCGTCGTCACCACCGGGTCGCTGATCGGCCTCGTCTACGCCTACTCGGTTCGGTTCTTGTCCCCGGGCCTCAGCACGATCGAGTCCGGCCTCGCGCAGGTCCCCGATGCCGTCACCGCCTCGGCGCGAAGCCTCGGCGCTCGGCCCTCGGAAGTGGCCGCACGCATCCACTTGCCGCTCAGCCGGGCGAGCATTCTGACGGGCGTGGTGCTCGTGACCGTCGATGCGATCAAGGAACTTCCGATCGCGCTGTTGTTGCGGCCGATCGGCTTCGACACGCTGCCGGTGTGGACGTTCAACCTCGCGTCAGGTCCGTCGTTCGAGGAGGCCTCACTGCCGGCGCTGGCCATTATCGCCGTCGCCCTCATCCCCGTTGGCTTACTTTCTCTCCAGCTGTCCAGGCTGAGCGCTGGAACCGATGAGCGAGAACGAGCAGCAACATGAGTGAGGCACCCCTCGATGTGTGCGCCGCCACGAAACGGTTCGGTGACACCGTGGCCGTCAACGGCATCGACCTCACCCTCGACGAGCACGAAGTGGCCGCAGTCGTCGGGCCGAGTGGCTGTGGCAAGTCGACGCTGCTGCGGATGATCGGTGGCCTCGAGCATCTCGACAGCGGTGCGATCCGGCTCGCCGGCAGGCTGGTCGACGACGGGCGTACCCAGCGACCTCCCGAGCGCCGAAGTGTCGGGCTCGTGTTCCAGGAGCACGCGCTGTTCCCGCATCTGACCGTGGCGGCGAACGTCGCCTTCGGCCTACGCGATCACGCGAAGTCCGCGGTGATCGAGCGCGTCGCCGAGATGCTCGGCGTGGTCAGCCTCGACGGCTACGACGCCCGCTACCCGCATGAGCTGTCCGGCGGCGAACGCCAACGGGTGGCCCTCGCACGTGCGCTCGCACCCTCGCCGGCCCTGATGCTGTTCGACGAACCGTTCGCCAGTCTCGATCGAAATCTGCGCGACGACCTGCGACGTCAGGTGCTCGCTGCGCTCCGGGCGACTGGAACCGCAGCGCTGATCGTCACGCACGATCAACATGAAGCGCTCTCGATGGGCGATCGGATCGCCGTGATGCGAGCCGGTTCGCTCGTGCAGCTCGACACGCCGAGCGCGGTCTTCCACACCCCCGCCGACCGCTTCACCGCTGCGTTCATGGGCGAGGCCAGCTTCCTCCCCGTCGAGCGCACGGACGGGCGCCCGGCGACCTGTTTGGGCCCGCTCGATGACCCATCGTCGACCGCACCGATCACCATGGTGCGACCAGACGACGTTGCCTACCGCACCCTCGAGACCTCGACACCCACCACACGGGGTGCGGTCAGCGCCGACGTGGTGGCAACCGAGT
>JBCBDK010000463.1:0-3624 GCA_038529675.1 Actinomycetota bacterium | reverse complement strand
AGCGCGACACCGACACGTCCACGCTCCAGACACCGCTCGTCGTCGGCCGCGCAGCGGTCGCCGTCGCCACCGCCGACGACCTCCTCGAACGGTCCGGATCGATCCAGTGGGTGGAGGATCTGGGCGAGGAGTTCGGCCTGGTCGACGAGCACGGCAAGCCGCCCCCGACGTACGGTCGTCGCATGCGCTGAGCGCGCCGCCCGGATCGAACCCGCACACCTGCCGAAACACCTGGTCAGAGCGCGCGTCGAACGCGTGCGCGACCGCGGACGTCACACGAACGGACCGCGTGGAACCGTGGAACGCGGTCGTTAGCATGGCACGCCGGTCTGTTCGCGGACCGCTGACAATCATGTCCCGTCGAACACCCTCGCGGAGCGGCTGCCGCACCGGTGTTCGAACCATCCAGACCAGACGAGTGTGAGGAGAAGCCCCTGCCAAAGCCCAAGGAAGATGCGATCGTCCTCGAGGGAAAGATCCTCGAGTCGTTGCCGAACGCGATGTTCAAGGTCGAACTCGACAACGGTCACGAAGTCCTCGCGCACATCTCCGGAAAGATGCGCATGCACTACATCCGCATCCTCCCTGGCGACAAGGTCCAGGTGGAACTCACCCCGTACGACCTCACCCGTGGTCGTATCACCTACCGCTACAAGTGAGCAGCAAGTAGAGCCCCATGAAAGTACGTCCGAGTGTCAAGCCGATGTGCGACAACTGCCGCGTCATTCGCCGGCACCGCCGCATCATGGTGATCTGCACCAACCCGCGCCACAAGCAGCGCCAAGGCTGAGAGAAGGAACCCGCTGATGGCACGTATCGCCGGCGTCGACATCCCCCGCGAGAAGCGGTTGGAGATCTCGCTCACCTACATCTTCGGTGTCGGTCTGCCCACGTCGCAGAAGATCTGCGATGAACTGGGTCTCGACCGCAACACGAAGGTCAACCAGCTCACCGAGGACGAGGTCAACAAGATCCGTTCCTACGTCGACCAGCACCTCACGATCGAGGGTGACCTCCGCCGTGACGTCCAGGGCGACATCAAGCGCAAGATCGAGATCGGCTGCCTCCAGGGCGTCCGTCACCGCAAGGGCCTGCCGGTCCGTGGGCAGCGCACTCACACCAACGCCCGCACCCGCAAGGGTCCCAAGCGCACCGTCGCGAACAAGAAGAAGGCCGTCCGCAAGTAAGCGGCGAGAGGAACAGTAGGAAGAGATGGCCAAGCAGTCCGGAACCCGTCGCCCTCGCAAGCGCGACCGCAAGAACGTCGCCACGGGCGTCATCCACATCAAGTCGTCGTTCAACAACACGATCGTCTCGATCACCGACCCGTCCGGCAACGTCATCGCCTGGGCATCGTCGGGTGTCGCCGGCTACAAGGGCAGTCGCAAGTCGACACCGTTCGCCGCACAGCTCGCCGCCGAGAAGGCCGCCCGCGCTGCGCAGGAGCACGGTCTCCGTCGGGCCGAGGTCCAGGTCAAGGGCCCGGGCTCGGGTCGCGACGCTGCGGTCCGCACCATCCAGAACACCGGCATCGAGGTCGTGTCCATCAAGGACGTCACGCCCGTGCCGCACAACGGTTGCCGCCCCCCGAAGCGTCGTCGTGGCTGAGACCGGGTACGTCAGAAAGAGTAGATGACAGATGGCTCGTTACACCGGCCCCAAGGTGCGCGTCTCCCGCCGCCTCTCCACCAACATCTTCGAGAACGAGAAGGGCCGTCAGGCGCTCGAGCGTCGCCCCTTCCCGCCCGGTCAGCACGGCCGTACGCGCCGTCGCAACAACGGCTCGGAGTACCTCGCCCAGATGCAGGAGAAGCAGAAGGCGAAGTACATCTACGGCGTCCTCGAGCGCCAGTTCAAGAAGACCTACAACGAGGCGATCCGCCTCCAGGGTCCGACGGGTGAGAACCTGCTGCGCCTCCTCGAGCAGCGTCTCGACAACGTCGTCTTCCGCGCCGGTTGGGCGTCCACCCGTCCGCAGGCTCGCCAGTTCGTGAACCACGGGCTGATCCAGGTCAATGGCAAGCGCCTCGACATTCCGAGCTACACGGCGAAGAAGGGCGACGTGGTGTCGCTCTCGCCGAAGGCACAGAACATGATCGTCGTCCAGCACAACCTCGACACCCTCGACCGGTCGCTCGTCGGCTGGCTCGAGCAGGGCGACGGCGGCAAGCAGGTCACGGTGCGCTCGCTTCCCGAGCGCGAGCACATCGACGTGCCGGTCCGCGAATCGCTGATCGTCGAGCTCTACTCCAAGTGACTTGACCTGACCCGCCCCGACCGCGTCTGCGGTCGGGCGCGTCCCCGCCCCATCCGAACTCACCTCCGACCGACCGTCCGAAAGGCACCGCCACCCATGCTCGTCATGCAGCGTCCCACGATCGAAGCACTCGGCGACGAGACCGCGAACCGCCAGAAGTTCGCCGTCGGCCCGCTCGAGCCCGGCTTCGGCCACACCATCGGCAACAGCCTGCGTCGCGTCCTGCTCTCCTCGATCCCGGGAGCAGCGATCACCACCGTGCGCTTCGACGAAGCACTCCACGAGTTCGGCACGATCCAGGGCGTCGCCGAAGACGTCACCGACATCATCCTGAACCTGAAGGACGTCGTCGTGACCTCGGAGTCCGAGGAGGCCGTCACGGCCCGCCTCGACGTGCGCGGTCCTGCCGACGTCAAGGCCGGCGACATCGAGACCTCCGCCGACGTCGAGATCCTCAACTCGAGCCTGCACATCGCCACGCTGAACACGAAGGGCCGGCTCGCCGTCGACCTGACGATCGAGCAGGGCCGCGGCTACCTGTCGAGCAAGCGCGAGGACGACGGCCGCACGATCGGCATCATCCCGATCGACGCGATCTTCAGCCCGATCCGCCGCGTGTCGTTCGAGGTCGAGCCGACCCGTGTCGAGCAGTCGACCGAGTACGACCGCCTGATCATCGACCTCGAGACCGACGGGTCGATCACGCCGGCCGATGCGCTCGCCTCGGCAGGTGCGACGCTGCAGTCGCTGTCCGAGCTGATCGCATCGATGTCGGAGGAGCCGCAGGGCCTCGAGCTGGGCGAGGTCGTCGACGTCGCCGTGTCGTCGCCCGATCTCGATCTGCCGATCGAGGACCTCGACCTGTCGGAGCGTCCGAACAACTGCCTCAAGCGGGCCCAGGTCAACACGGTGGGCGAGCTGCTCACCAAGACCGAGGACGACCTGCTCAACATCACGAACTTCGGCCAGAAGAGCCTCGACGAAGTCAAGGCCAAGCTCGACGAGCGCGGACTCACGCTCCGCGGCTGACCTCCAGGAGAATCCCCGATGCCCACCCCACGACGCTCTCGCCGCTTCGGCAGCTCCGCTGCACATCAGCGGCTGATGATGGCCAACCTCGCCGCATCGCTGTTCGCGGCCGAAGCCATCCACACCACCGAGGCCAAGGCAAAGCACCTTCGCCCCATCGCCGAGAAGCTGATCACCAAGGCGAAGAAGGCGCAGGAAGAGGGTCCGATGCAGGTGCATCGGATCCGTCAGATCCAGGGCTACCTCGGTGACCGTGAGATGACGTACAAGCTGGTCCACGATGTCGCTCCCCGCTACATGGAGCGCAACGGCGGCTACACCCGGATCCTGAGGCTCGG
>JBCBDK010000462.1:0-3632 GCA_038529675.1 Actinomycetota bacterium | reverse complement strand
CACGCGAACGTACAGTCTCGGTCGATGAGCGCACCCGACAGTGCCCTCGCCGACGCCCGCCCACGGCCGCTGTGGCTCGACGCGCTCGGCGAGCTGCCCGCACGAACCACCCTGGGCGACGGACGTGCGGCGGTCCGTGCCCGCGACGCCGGGAGCGACGTCGACGTGGCGATCGTCGGTGGCGGGTTCAGCGGGTTGTGGACGGCGTATCACCTCGCGGTGCTCGACCCATCGAAGCGCATCACGGTGTTCGAGCGACATCACGTCGGGTTCGGGGCGTCGGGCCGCAACGGCGGATGGGCGGTCGGCGAACTCGCCGGGTCGGTTGCGACGTACACCGCTCGGTCATCACCCCAGGAAGCGCTGCGCCTCGAGCGCGCGGTCATGGCGTCGGTCGACGAGATCGGCCAGATCGCCGACGCGGAGCGGATCGACTGCGGATTCGCAGCCGGCGGCAGTGTGCGCCTCGCCCGCACGCCGCCGCAGCGACGACGACAGCTCGATGAGGTCGCGGCGATGCGCTCGCTCGGCCACGGCGAGGACGTCATCCGGCTCCTCGACGCCGACGAAGCCCGCTCACACCTGGCGGCCACGAACGTCCTCGGCGGCGTCTGGTTCGCACCCTGCGCCGCGCTCGACCCCGGCCGGTTGGTCACCGGCCTCGCCCGGGCGTGCGAGGCTCGCGGCGTCGTGATCCGCGAGGGCACCGACGTGCGCGACGTCACGGCGGGCGGAGTCGAGACGAGCCACGGCACGATCCGAGCGGAGACGTCGGTGCTCGCGACCGAGGCGTACACCCGCGACCTCCCGGGCCGACGGCGTGACCTGCTGCCCGTGTACTCGTACATGATCGCCACCGAACCACTCCCCGCATCGACATGGCGCGAGATCGGGCTCGCCGGCAGGCCGACGTTCGCCGACGATCGGACCATGGTGATCTACGGGCAGCGGACCGCCGACGACCGCCTCGCATTCGGTGCGACCGGGGTGCCGTACCTGTTCGGGTCGCGCATCGACCACCGCGTCGAGTTCGGTCGGCGATCCGCCGAGCACGTGCACCGCATCCTCGTGGACCTGCTGCCACAGTTGGCCGGTGCCCGGATCACCCACCGGTGGGGCGGTGTGCTCGGCATCCCGCGCAACTGGGCACCGTCGATCCGCTTCGACCGAACCATGCGCCAGGGCGTGCTCGGCGGGTACGTCGGCGAGGGCGTCGCCGCCGCGCAACTCGCCGGGCGCACGATGGCCGAGCTCGTCCTCGGTCACGACACCGTCCGCACCACGCTGCCGTGGGTCGACCTCCACACCCGCCGCTGGGAACCCGAACCACTGCGCTGGATCGGCGTGCGCGCCAGCCGCTCGATCCTGGCGGCCGCCGACCGGCGCGAGGCCCGCACTGGCCGGGAGGCACGATGGTCGACAGGTCTCGCCAGGCTGCTGCGCGGCGACTGACGGCCTCGGTTCCACAGCGCGGCTGGCATGATGGGCCGCGTGACCGCCACGACCGACGACCGCGACCTCGGGAACGCACTGCTGCACCCGTTCGCCAACCCCGCCGACCCCGAGTCGTCGTTCATCGACGTCGTCCGCGCCGAGGGAACGCAGCTGTGGGACCGCGCCGGCAAGCGCTATCTCGACGCGATGGGCAGCCTCTGGTACTGCCAGGTCGGCCACGGCAACGAGGAGATGATCGACGCGATCACGAGCCAGCTGCGCGAGCTCGACGCCTTCCACATCTTCGCCCCGTTCACCAACGGCCGGGCTCGGGCCGCCGCCGAGTCGATCCGGTCCATCTCGCCACACCCGGACGGACGCGTGTTCCTCGGCTGCTCGGGCTCAGAGGCGATCGACACGGCGCTCAAGCTGATGCGCCAGTTCCATCGCCATCACGGTGACCACGACCGTCAGATCTTCATCCGCCGGACCAGGGGCTACCACGGCACCAACTTCGGCGGCACCTCTGCCCAGGGCATCGAGGGCAACCGAGAGAACTGGGGCGATCTCGTCCCGCACTTCATCGAGGTCGATCCCGACGACGTCGAGGACGCTGCACGGGTGTTCTCCGAGCACGGCGACCGCATCGCCGGCGTGCTCGCCGAACCGGTACAGGGTGCAGGCGGTGTGTGGCCGCCGACCGACGGCTACCTGGCAGGCCTCCGCCGGCTGTGTGACCAGCACGGTGCCCTGCTCTGCTTCGACGAGGTCATCAGCGGCTTCGGCCGAACAGGCTCGTGGTTCGGCGCACAGACCTTCGGCGTCACGCCCGACGTGTGCACGTTCGCCAAAGGGGTGACGTCGGGGTACCAGCCGTTGTCCGGCGTGCTCATCTCGGCAGCGGTGGCGGAGCCGTTCGAGGCGTCCGACACGATGCTACGGACCGGCTACACCTACTCCGGGCACCCGGCGGCCGCCGCCGCGGCGATCAAGAACATCGAGATCATCGGCCGCGACGGGCTGCTCGATCGAGCGGTCGAGATCGGTACCCGGTTCGAGGCGGCGTTCTCGGCGCTCGCCGCCGACGGCTCGATCGCCGGTCACCGCGGGTCGGGCGCGATCCACGCCGCCGTCATGCACGGCGACGCCGCGCGAGCACGTGTGGCGATGATCGATCGGGGTGTCGTGTGTCGCCCGATCGGGCATGCGATGGCGTTCTGCCCGCCGCTCACCTCGACCGACGCGGAGATCGACGAGATGATCGAGGTCTTCGCCGCGTCGATCGACGCCTGACCGTCACGGACCATCGGGGCAGGATCCGGGCGATCGATTCCCGGGCCGGTCGCTCGCTCGGGCGACCCGGGGGGTGACCGCGCGACCCGAGTTGCGGATCAGTGGCTGTGGTGACTGGAGTGGTCGAGCACGCGCTGGGCGACGACCGGCAGCATCTTCACCGCGATCTGCGGTGCTTCGTCGAGCACGTTGTCGAACGAGCGACTGTCGATGTGCATGACGGTCACGTCGGACTTGGCAGTGACCGTCGCGTTGCGAGGACCGTCGGTGAGCAGGCCCATCTCGCCGGCAAAGCCACCGGGGCCGATCGTGGCAATCTCCTCACCGTCCTGTTCGACGCCGAGCTCACCGTCGATGACGACGACCATCTCACGCGCCGTCGAGCCGGCTCGCATCAGCACCTGCCCGGCGTGGAAGGTCAACTCGGTCACGGCCTTGCCCACGACATCGAGGTCGTGATGATCGAGGTCGGCGAACAGCGGCACCGTCCGCAGGTGGTCGTGATAGGAGTTGCGCGACATGTTCGCGCACGATAGTGCCTGGCCCAGCTCGGGCCGTGCCCGGCGGGCGCGGGCGCGGACGACGCCGGGCTGGGTACGGTCTGTTCGATGCGGGCTCGAACGGTCGCACTGGCGCTCGCCACGTCACTCGTCGCCGCTTCGTGTGCGGGCGACGGCCGCAGCGACGCCGCTGCCGGCACGACGAACCAGACCGATCAGCAGCCGAGCGCAGGTGCCGGCGCCGACGCCGACACGGATAGCGAGACCGACGACGACGTGTTCACGCCCGGCACCGCGCCCGCGACCGCCGTGACGACCGCGACCCCCACCACAACGACGACCTCGACGACGAGCACGACGACGAGCACGTCCTCCACGACGAGCACGACGACGAGCACGTCCTCC
>JBCBDK010000461.1:0-3648 GCA_038529675.1 Actinomycetota bacterium | reverse complement strand
GCCGTTGGCCGTGGCAGGACTGTGGGCGGCGTGGAGAGACCCCGACGCTCCGCCCGACGCCGTCGAGGCGGGTACCAACTGGTTGCACTCGGCCACGATCGTGACCACGGCGGCGAACGACGTGATGGCGCCCGTCCACGACCGCATGCCCGTCACGGTCCCGCCCGAACGCTGGGCCGAATGGCTCGACCCGACGAACGACGACCTCGAAGCACTCGGCACCCTGTTCACCCCCGGTGAGACGCCGTGGGTGATGCACTCGGTGTCGACCGAGGTCAACAAGGTGAGCAACAACGACGCCTCGCTCATCGATCCGATCTGACGAGTCCCGGCGGTGACGCGTCGAGAACGGAGTGACTCCGACCCCGAACGTTCTCGGGTCAGAGGTGGGTACGGATGGCGTCGGCCCAGGACTCGAGGTCGTCGCGGTCGACGCTCGCTGCGGCGTTGGCGAAGCTGAGCTCGCTCATCGTGTTGGTCGGAACGACGTGGATGTGGGTGTGCGGTACCTCGTAGCCGGCGACGACGACGCCGACCTTCTCGCACCGGAACGCCTCCTGCTGCGCCCGCCCGACTCGGTACGCCACCTCGAACAGATGGGCTGTGAGTTCGGGGGAGCAGTCGATCCAGTGGTCGATCTCCTCGATCGGCACGACGAGGGCGTGGCCTGGCGCCATCGGATTGATCGACATGAACACGACGCACCGGTCGTCGCGATGCACGAAGGTGCCCGGGATGTCGCCCTCGATGATCTTCGTGAAGATGGTGCTCACGGCGTCGATCATGGCACGGCGTAGCCTGGACGTGTGGCAGAGGAACAGGTGGTCGACGAGTCTGCGGCCCACGACGAACCTGGGGGCCACCACGCGGGCACGGAGGGCATCTTCGACAACCTCTGGACGCTGCCCAACCTGTTCACACTGCTCCGGCTGTTCTGCCTGCCGTTGTTCCTCTGGCTGCTGTTCGCCGAAGACAACCCCGCGGGTGCGTCGTGGCTGCTGGCCGCGCTCGGTGGCACCGACTGGGTCGACGGCTGGCTTGCCCGCCGCTTCGACCAGACGAGCGAGTTCGGCAAGGTGTTCGACCCCACGGTCGACCGACTGCTGTTCATCGTCTCGGCCACGGCGATCGTCATCGACGGCCGGATCCCACTCTGGTTCGCGCTCGCCGTGCTGGCGAGGGAGATCGTCGTCGGCGCGACGATGGCGGTTGCGACGCTGTTCTTCGACATGGAACGCTTCGGTGTCACCTGGCTCGGCAAGACCGCGACGTTCCTGCTGATGGGGGCGATCCCGTCGTTCCTCAACGCCTCCGCCGACGTGTGGGAGTCCGACTTCTTCCGGGTCGTCGCCTACGCGATCGGCATCCCGGGACTCGTGCTGAGCTACTACACCGCCATCGCCTATATTCCACAGGTCCGGGCGGGCCTCGAGGCCGGTCGGAGTACCCCGACACCGCCTTCGACCTGACCCTCGACCTGACACTCAACCCCAATCAACGACGCCCGACGACTCGATGCTGGAGACGATGTGAACATCCCCGACGACCTGCGCTACTCCTCCGACCACGAGTGGGTGCGACGCGACGGCGACACGGTCACGATCGGCATCACCGACTACGCCCAGGACTCGCTGGGCGACGTCGTCTTCGTCGAGCTTCCCGACGTCGGAACCGAGGTCGCCGCCAACGACTCGTTCACCGAGGTCGAGAGCACGAAGTCGGTCAGCGACATCTACGCGCCGGTGGCGGGTTCCATCTCGGCCGTCAACGACCAGCTCGACGACCACCCCGAGCTGCTGAACTCCGACCCGTACGGCGACGGGTGGATCTGCTCGATCACGATGTCCGACCCGTCCCAGTTCGACGCACTCCTGGACGCCGACGGCTACCGTTCCCTGACCGAGGGCTGACCCGATCGCAGTGTCCACGTCATCACCGGCACCACCGACACCGCCAGCCATCGCCCCGCCCGACGACGAGATCACGGAAGAGCTCACGGAAGAGATCACCCGGAGATGACCAGCTACGTGTTCTGCAACCAGTGCGGTCACCGCAACCCGCCGTCCAGTTCGTTCTGCTCGAGCTGCGGCTCACCGCTCGACGTCCTCGACGACCGGACGATCAGCCTCACTCGGGTCGATCCTCTCCAGGACGCACCGGGGCCCGAGGACGACGTCATCGTCCCGGTGAAGGATCTGCCGACCGAGGCCGGCGTCCTCATCGTGCGGGCCGGCGCACAAGCCGGTGACCGGTTCGTACTCGACGGTCCGCTCACGCGGCTCGGGCGGCACCCCGACAGTGAGATCAGCCTCGACGACATCACGGTGTCTCGCCGTCATGTCGACGTCGAACGCACACCCGAGGGCTACGTCGCCACCGACGCCGGTTCGCTGAACGGCACGTACGTCAACCAGGAGCGGATCGACAAGGTGCTGCTCCGACACGGCGACGAACTCCAGGTGGGCAAGTTCCGCCTCGTCTTCTTCGAACGCACCGATGGCTGAGGCCACCGCGTCCCACCTGTCGATCGGGGAGGTCCTCGCGCTGCTGCTCGACGAGTTCCCCGACGTCACGATCTCGAAGATCCGCTTCCTCGAGAGTCAGGGACTCATCAATCCCGAGCGCACGCCGTCCGGGTATCGCAAGTTCTACGACGACGACGTCGACCTCCTGCGTTGCGTCCTGCGCGAGCAGAAGGAGAACTTCCTGCCACTCAAGGTCATCAAGGAGCGACTCGACACCGGCGAGATCGATCCGACCAGCGAGGTACAACGTCCGCGTGCGGTCGACGACGTCGCCGATCCCGACGTTCCCGACGAGTCGATGTCGAGCGCGAACCATCCGGCGACCGGCCGTGACGCGACCACGATGTCGACCGAACCGAACGCGGCGGCGGCACCGGCACCGCCGTCGGGCATCGACGATACGAACAGCATCCCGATGCAGCCGGGTGTCCGACTCGACGCCGGGGAGCTCGCCTCGATGGCCGGCATCTCGGCCGAACAGCTCGAGCAGTTGTCGTCGTACGGGCTGGTCGTCGCCGACGCCGCCGGCGTATTCGACGAAGACGCACTCGAGATCGCTCGCGTCGCGAAGCGGTTCCTCGACCTGGGGGTCGACGCGCGTCACCTGCGCGGGTGGCGTGTCGCCGCCGACCGCGAGGCGGGGTTGTTCGAGCAGATCATCCAACCGCTCGTCCGCCAACGCAATCCGCAGGCGTCCGAGCATGCTGTCGCCCAGCTCACCGAGCTCGAGGTGCTCGGTGGACAGATGCGCTCCGCACTGATGCGCACGCTGCTGCGGCAACACTTCGACGCCTGACACGCCGCCGCGCCGGGCGCAGTGACAGCAGCGCGCGAACCGGGCTGCTCAACGCCCGATCAGGGATTCGTGACCCCCGATTCCATCCCTTGGATTCCGGTGTGATCTTTCAGCACGAAAGTTCCTCCTCGCCATGTTCATTCGCGCGGGCGAGGAGTAACGTCCGTCTCGATGATCCCGTTGGAGCTCGTCGGAGTCCGGGTCGAGGTCCCGGCCAACACACCGATGGTGCTCCTGCGCGAATTGGAGGGCGACCACCGGTTGCTGCCGATCTACATCGGCAGCCCCGAGGCCTCGGCGATCCACTACGCACTCGAAGGTGTCGAA
>JBCBDK010000460.1:0-3672 GCA_038529675.1 Actinomycetota bacterium | reverse complement strand
GTCCGGGTGAAGCGCTTCCCGAAGCTGGCGCTGACGACGTTGGGTCTGGTGTCGAAGCCGATCCGCGAGCTGCCGGAGATGCTGTATCAGTTCGACGAACCCTTCGTCATCGACGCGACCGAGACGACGGAGGTGTTCGGCCTCCGGGCCACGACGTTGGCGGACCAGACCCTGGCCATCGCCGCCGCCGCTCGAGGCACCGCCTCGGCGCCTCGCCCGGCGTCAGCGCTCGCCTGACAGTTCCGATCGCCCCGAGGCGCACGGCCATCTCGTCGGTGGGCGAGCGCGTCGGGTCGGGTGGGCGCCGTGGGCGCGTCCTCGGACGTGGAGCGGAGCTCGTGTCAGCGGTGTCAGGTGGTGGCTTCGGTGAGGGCCCGTTTGGTCAGGATCCGGGCGAGGTGGTTGCGATACTCGATCGAGGCGT
This sequence comes from Actinomycetota bacterium, assembly GCA_038529675.1. Lineage (GTDB taxonomy): Bacteria > Actinomycetota > Acidimicrobiia > Acidimicrobiales > Ilumatobacteraceae > Ilumatobacter_A. The sequence goes on along the minus strand of JBCBDK010000460.1, from coordinate 3,248 downwards.
TGAGGTCGGCGGTGGGATCGCAGCCCTCGTGGGCGACGGCGGCGGCGTCGTCGATCGATGCCCCCGACGACAGTGCGTCGGCCACACCCGTGGCGAGCACCGGCGTCGCCCCCATGTTGACGAGGCCCACGCCGGCGTCGCCGTTGCGGCGCCACGCAGCGACTCCGACGATCGCCCAGTCCTGGGCGCGTCGGTTGAACTTCTGGAAGGACCAGCCCGCCCCGTTCATCTTCGGGACCTTGATCTCGGTCAGCATCTCGTCGGGTTCGAGTGCGGTGGTGAGGAAGCCGTGGAAGAAGTCGGCCGCGGCGATCTCGCGGGTGCCGTTCGGACCCCTCGCCACGTAGGTCGCGCCGAGCGCGAGCGTCGTCGCGGGCAGGTCGGAGGCGGCGTCGGAGTGAGCGATCGACCCACCGATCGTCCCGCGATGGCGCACCTGGGCATCGCCGACGTGGGAGGCGGCATGGGCCAGGAGCGGCACGTGTTCGGCGAGCACGGGAGAGGTCTCGACGTCCATGTGCCGAGTGAGGGCGCCGATCGCAACGTGGTCGCCCCGGTCCTCGACGTAGCTGAGGTCCTTCAAGCGGCCGATGTCGACCAGCACGGTCGGCTGCGCCAGGCGGAGCTTCATCAGCGGGACCAATGAGTGGCCGCCGGCGAGGAACTTGGCCTCGTCGCCGTGTTGGCCGATCAGGCTGACCGCCTCGTCGGCCGACTCGGCCCGGACGTACTCGAATGCTGCAGGAATCATCTGTGTTCTCTCTTCGTTCGTCGGGTCCGGGTCAGGCCTTCGCGGCGTTGATGGCTTCCCACACCTTCTGCGGTGTGGCGGGCATCTGGATGTCGGACACGCCGAGGCCGGACAGCGCGTCGATCACCGCGTTCATCACACACGGAGCGGCGCCGATCGTGCCGGCTTCGCCGACTCCCTTCACGCCGAGCGGGTTGGTCGGCGACGGCGTGATCGACTCGCCCATCGTGATCGGTGGGACGTCGGCGGCCGCCGGCACGAGGTACTCGGCGAGGGTCGACGACTGCAGGTTGCCGTCATCGTCGTAGGCGGCCTCCTCCCAGAGCGCCTGCGCCAAGCCCTGGATGACACCACCCTGCACCTGGCCCTCGACGATCAGCGGGTTGACCTGGACGCCGCAATCGTCGACGGCGACGTACTGCAGCACGTCGACCTCACCGGTCTCGGTGTCGATCTCGACCGCACACATGTGTGTGCCGAACGGCCACGAGAAGTTCGGCGGGTCGTAGGTGACCTGTGCCTCCAGGTTCGGCTCGAGGCCGTCCGGGAGATCGTGTGCGGTGAACGCCTCGAAGGCGATCGCTGCGAGCGGCATCTCCTTGTCGGGCTGCCCCTTCACCTTGAACACGCCGCCGACGAACTCGAGGTCGTCGGCCGACGCCTCCATCTGGTGCGCAGCGATCTGGGTCGCCTTCTCGATCACCTTGTCGCAGGCCATCCCGATTGCGACACCGCCGACCGGGAGTGACCGCGAGCCGTATGTGTCGAGCCCGAGGGGGGCGATCGCGGTGTCGGAGTGCAGCACGTCGACGTCGGCGGGGTCGATGCCGAACTTCTCGGCGGCGATCATCGACCATGCGGTCTCGTGGCCCTGGCCGTGTGGCGCCGTGCCGGTGACGACCTGGATCTTCGAGGTCGGGAGCACCCGGACCGTCGCCGACTCCCAGCCGCCGGCCGAGTAGTTCAGGGAGGCCAGCACACGTGACGGCGCGAGGCCGCACATCTCGAAGTACGACGACACTCCGATGCCGATGCGTTTCGTCGCACCGTCCACGTTCTGCGACACCTGGCGGGCACGCAACGTGTCGTAGTCGAGCAGCCGGGCGGCCTCGGAGGCGGCCTTGTCGTGGTCGCCCGAGTCGTAGACGAGACCGGTGTAGGCCTCGTACGGGTACGACTCGGTCGGGATGAAGTTGCGGCGCCGAAGTTCGAGCGGGTCGATGCCGACCTTGCGGGCGAGCGCGTCCATCGCGTGTTCGATCGCATAGGTCGCCTCGGGCCGGCCGGCCCCGCGGTACGCATCGGTCGGCGTCATGTTCGTGAACACCGACGTGCAGGAGAAGTCGAATGCCTTCGGCATCTCGTACACGCCGGCGTACAGAAACCCGCCGAGGAGGGGGACACCCGGTGTGACGAGCTGCAGGTAGGCGCCCATGTCGCCGATCAGGCGGACGCGCAACCCGGTGAGTTTGCCGTTCTCGTCCGCGGCGAGCTCGATGTCCTGGATCTGCGCGCGGCCATGGCAGGTGGCCTGGGCGTTCTCGCTGCGCTCCTCGTTCCAGCGGACCGGCTTGTTCAGCTTGCGGGCGAGTCCGACGCAGAGCAGTTCCTCGGCGTAGACGTTGAGCTTCGAGCCGAAGCCGCCACCGACGGCCGGGCACACCACGCGCATCTGGTGCTCGGGGATGCCGAGCGTGAGTGCGGTCATCACCTTGAGGATGTGCGGGACCTGCGTGGCCGAGTAGAGCGTCATGTCGCCGCCGAACGGCTGCGGCATCGCCACCACGGCGCGGGGCTCCATCGCCATCGGGATGAGGCGCTGCTGGACGTAGCGCTCCTTGACGACGAAGGCCGCTTCGTCGATCGCCTTCTGGCAGTCGCCCTCGTTCTCCTCGATGACGAGCGGCCACGTGTAGCTGACGTTGGTGCCGATCTCGTCGTGGATGATCGTGGTGTCGGCGAGCGCCGCTTCCAGGTCGATCACGGCGGGCAGTGCGTCGTACTCAACCTCGATGAGCTCGATCGCATCGCGGGCGATCGCCTCGGTCTCGGCGAGCACGCACGCCACGCCGTCGCCGACGTACTTGGCCTTGCCGACGGCGAGCGGGTAGTGCTCGGGGTTCTTCATGTCGTCGGTCACCGGCCATGCACAGGGCATCGCCGAGGCCCACATGTCGCTGAGATCGGCGCCGGTGTAGACGGAGTGGACGCCGGGCATCGCTGCGGCGGCCGACGTGTCGATCGACACGATCGTCGCGTGCGCCTCGGGGCTGCGGAGCACGGCGAGGTGGAGTGCACCGGGCACCTTCATGTCGTTGGTGAACACGGCCTCGCCGGTGAGCAGCGCAGGGTCCTCCTTGCGGAGCATCCGGGTGCCGAGAACGCCGTTGCCGGTGGTGGGATCTTCGGTGACGGTCATGGTGCGTCTCTTTCGGTCGTGGGTCAGGCGTTGGCGGCGGCGAGGACGGATTTGACGATGTTGTGGTAGCCGGTGCAG
>JBCBDK010000459.1:0-3672 GCA_038529675.1 Actinomycetota bacterium | reverse complement strand
CGAACCGGATGGCAGCTTCCCGACGGTGTCGTTCCCGAACCCCGAGGAACCGGGCGCGATGGACCTGTTGCTCGAATTGGCCTCGTCGTCGGGCGCCCACGTCGCGCTCGCCAACGACCCCGACGCGGACCGCCTCGGTGTCGCCATCCCGCAACCCGGTGGCTCGTGGCGCAAGTTGACCGGCGACGAGATCGGGTGGTTGCTCGCCGACCACATCCTCTCCAACACCGACGATCGGCCGGACGCCGACGATCGGCTCGTCATCACGTCGCTCGTCTCGTCCTCGCTGCTGATGAAGATGGCGGAGCGGCACGGCATCCACGGCGAGGAGACCTTCACCGGTTTCAAGTGGATCGGCAAGATCGCGCTGGACCGTCAGCAGGACGGCCAACGGTTCGTGTTCGGCTACGAGCAGGCGCTCGGTTACCTCGTCGCCGATCGGCCGCTCGACAAGGACGGCGTCAGTGCTGCGGTGTTGTTCGCCGAGATCGCCGCGTGCGCACACGCCGACGGCGTGACGATCGAAGACCGCCTCGACGCGATCGCCGCCGAGTACGGCCGCTACGTGACCGCCGAGCGGTCGGTGAAGATGCGGCCGGCCGACGGGGCGGCGTGGGTCGAGCGGCTGCAGGCCGATCCGCCGACGGACATCGGCGGTCGTGCCGTCGAATCGGCGCAGACGTACCCCGAGGCGAACCTCGTGCGATTGATGCTCGAAGGCGGCGTGCGAGTACAGATTCGACCGAGCGGCACCGAACCGAAGGTGAAGCTGTACGGGGAGGGTGTCGACGTCGAGCAGGCCGAGGTGGCAGGACTGCTCGACGCCGTCGACCCCTGATCCGGCGTGGGCGCGCCGGATCAGGGACGGGTGTGTCAGGCGAGCCCGCAGGCCTGCACTGCCTCACCGATCTTGATCAGTACGTCGGCCTCGAGTGACGCACCTTCACCCTCGGCTTCGGCGACGGCCATGAACTGCTCGATGTCGTGGACCGCGACGCCGTCGAGCTCCTCGGCCACGCATCGCGCCTCGGACTCAGGCGCGCCGGAGTCGGTGAAGATCTGCGCGATCCGATCGACATCGCTCGTCTGATCCGACGCCGGGTCGCCTGCGTCGTCGGATCCGCCGCAGGCGACGAGCGAAGCGGCGGCGAGCACGACCGCAACCGCTCGAAGGGTTGGTCGATGTGCTCGCGTGCCGTGGGTGCGGCGGTCGGTCGGGTGGATGATTCGCATCGGAGTGTCTCCTGGTGTCGTGCCCTCATCGGGCCGGGTCCGCGACGGTGTGTCGACGGATCGAGCGGGTTCGCTCGGATCGGTGGCGACGGTACGGATGGGTCCCGGTGGACAACATCGGGAGAACACCCGATTCGACGAAGCCGGATCGTCGCGGACGATGGGTTCATGAACACGACCCACCCATCTCGCCAGAGCTGCCGCCAGATCGCCGCCCTGCTGTTCGTCATCGGGATCGTCGCCGCCGCTGCTTGCTCAGTCGGCGACGGTGCGGAGGCGACCGATGTGTCCACACCGAGCGACAGGCCCGTCGATGCGGAGGTTGCACCGAGCACGTCCGGGCTGGAGTGGCACGTCGAGTTCCGAGACGACGAGATCGTCGAGCTGAGCTACCGCGATGTCGCTGGCCTGCAGCGCCGGGTCCGGGCGCAAGTTCGGTTGCCCGATGCGCCGTCATCGGTTCGTCCGGTCGTCGTCTGGTCGCACGGCGGGTCCCGAGGGGTCGGGCGGGTCGAACGTGCGGGCGATCGATGGGGGAAGGCCGTGACCGAGTCGGGAACGGCATTCGTCGCGATCGCGCACACCGCACGCGACCCTGCGCAGTGGGCGAGCCTGTGCGCCGCCGTCGGCGCTGCGGAGTGTGGAACCTTCAACCCGATGTTCTGGGACCGCCCCCATGACCTGGCGGTCGTGCTCGACTGGCTCGAGACGGCAGTCGTCGCAAACCCTGAGCTGCCACTCGATCTCGACCGCATCGTGTACGCCGGTCACTCGGCCGGCGCGATCGCCGTGCTCACCATCGCCGGAATGCACTGGCCGTTCGCCAGTGAGCTGCGGCCGCCGAGTGACCCTCGCCCGATCGCCTTCGTCGCCACCTCACCGCCCGGGGAGGCCGCTCGGGGCTTGACTGCTCGCTCGTTCGCCGACCTCGATCGTCCCCTGCTGTTCCTCACGGGAGCGGGTGACTCGACGGCCTCGACCGATGCGTTGGACCGCGCGGCAACGTTCGAGCTGCTCGCCAACGACCTCCCGGCTGCGATGGTGTGGTTCGAGCGGGCCGAGGCAAGGCACGGTGTGTTCGACCTCAATCTGGCGCCCTGCGAACGAGCCGGTGGGCGCCGGCCTCCCTGCCGGACGCTCGTGCGCAGCGTGGCCGACGCAGGCATCGCCTTCATCGATGCGGCAACGTCCCCGTCCGGTCGTGTCGATGCCGACGAGATCGAGCGAGCGATGTCCGCAGTGCTTCCCGCCTGGGCGGAACTCAGGATGGCCGCCGACGGGTAGCCGCACGGCCAGCGTCGCGTGGGCGCCGAGGAATCGGCGTGCAGGAGGTCAGGAAGCCTGCACGGCCACGAGGGCGACGGTGCCGTCGGATCGCTCGACGGTGAAGAGCGCCGGCCCATCGGTGCTCGGCACCGCGCTGCGCACGGCGGTCGTGCCGGCGAGCGGGCCGGCGTCGAACGGTGTCGTTCCCCGATGCGCTCCGTCGCCGTCGACGACGTGGACGGCGAGGTCGGTCAGGTCGAGCAGGCACCACCGCCCGTCGCATGCGGCCACGGCGTCGATCGACCCGAGACCGTCGACGAACTCGTCGCTGCGGGCGTCGACGAAGTCGTCCTCGTCGGCGAAGATCCGCAGGGTCAGCACGCCATCGAGAATCCCGCCGATGGCGACGTCGTCGGCGCCGTTGACACCGACCGCGGTCGCTGTGATACCCGCGAACGCACTTGCGTCCTGAGCGGAGCAGTTCGCGCCGCGGGTCCGGATGCGGCCGACGGAGCCGTCGTCGGCGATCGGGAAGATGACGCCGGCGCTGTTCATCGCCATCGGCGACGTGATCAGCGCGCACGGTCGAGGTTCGCCGACATCGGTGGTGAGGACGATCCCGCCGTCCGAGGCCCCGATCGCGATCAGATCGCCGACCGAGCTCACCGCGGCGGGCGGCGATGCGAGCTGGGTGTCGAACGGTGACCCGGACGCCGGGTCGAAACCGCAGTCGTCAGCCGTGACGCCCTCGACGATCACCGATGCGTCGGGTGTGACCACGACGATGCCGGCGTCCGTGATGCCCACGCCGACCGAGGCCGTGTCGAGCGACGCACACTCGGTGGCGTCCGCCATGATCTCCGGCCGGGGCGACGACTCGGTTGTCTCGGGCGACTCGGTCTGTGCGATCGCGCCGGCAGGATCCGCGTCATCGACTGAGCCCGCCTGCGGCTCGCCGTCGTCGGAGCCGGTCGCACCGGGGCCCTCACCCGGTTCGTCGTCGAGCGTCGTCGATGCGGGTGTCGCGACGTCGTCCGCGTCGCCATCCCCGTCGTTGCCGAGGAACACGACGGCAACGATGACCGCCGCGACCACCACGAACGCAGCCGCGACCAGCGGGACGATGCTGCGACCCGAACGCGACCGCTCACCGCTCGAGGACGCCGCCCCGGG
>JBCBDK010000458.1:0-3692 GCA_038529675.1 Actinomycetota bacterium | reverse complement strand
GGACTCGACGTGGTCAACGGTGGGGGCGGCGCCGACACCGACTGCGACGGCCACGGCACCTTCGTGGCCGGCATCATCGCCGCGGCGGCCGACTCGGACACGTCCTTCGTCGGCGTGGCGCCCCGGGCCGTGATCCTGCCGGTCCGCCAGGCCAACGATCGCGAAGACGGCGACTCGCGTGGCATGTCCGAGGCGATCGTCTACGCGGTGGACAACGGCGCATCGGTCATCAACGTCTCGGCGAGCGCCACGCGCGACGATCCGGAACTCGCCGCCGCGGTCGAGTACGCCGAGCACAACGACGTCCTGGTCGTGGCAGCACTGTCCAACGATGCCGAGAACGGCAATCCGAGCAGCTACCCAGCGGCCTATCCGACCGTGATCTCGGTCGGCTCGGTCGATGCGAGCGGCCGACGGAGCAGCTTCTCGGAAACGGGCGAGGGCATCGACCTCGTCGCGCCCGGCGAGGACGTCGTGAGCGTCGCCGCGGGCACGAGTGGTCACGCCGCGCTCTCCGGCACCAGCTTCGCGACGCCGTTCGTGTCCGGGGTCGCGGCGCTCATCCGCAGCGCCCACCCCGAGCTCGACGTCGCGGAGGTGCGCCATCGGCTCCTCGTCACCGCCGACCACCCGGGCCGCGACCGACCCGACGACGAACTCGGCTGGGGTCTGGTCAATCCGTTCCGCGCCGTCACCGCCGTGATTCCGACCGAGCCCACCTCCGCACCGGCGGGCGACGCGATCGACCTCGCGTCGCCGACGTCCGACACCACCGGCTCGCTTCCGAACGCGACCTCCCGCCTACTCGTGGGCCTCGTGCTCTTCGCTGCGCTGTTCGCGACGGTGCTCACGGTGGCGCAGGCCGCTCGACGACCTCGCACCGCTGCGGTGCTCCCGGCGCAGACCACGACGCGACACGGAGGGCCGACGCCGTGACGAACCGTACGCCCCTGCCCGACGACCGGGCGCACCACGACCTCGAGGAGGACGACATGTCGATCATCGACGACACCGGCGCCGGCTCGCCAGCGCCACGACCGTTTCCGGGTGATGTGCCCGCGGCCGCACGCGCGACCGAGACGGTGCTCGTGGCCGAGGCGACGACCTCGATCGCGGCGTCGGACGACCGTCGGGCCGAGGCGACGACCTCGCGGCAGGGCCCCGCGTTCCTGCGCGCCGAGTGGTCGTGGTGGCCGTCCAGGACCCAACTGATCATGCTCCCGATCGGGTTGCTGATCGGCGTCCTCGCGCTGCGGGACGCCGGCCCCGTCCCCCCGCTCGTCGCAATGGTCGTCGCCGAGGTCGTGGTGCTGGCGTCGCTGCCGTGGCCGACGTTCCGGCCCACATGGTGGCGTGCCGCGCGAGCACGGATCGTGTCCGACCGTTCCGATCTGACCGACCGGGCCGTCGATGGCTGGATCAACCCGGCTCGTGCGTTGCTCGGCGACGGCGTGCCCGCCGATGCGCCCGGCCGTGGTGGACAGCGGATCGGCATCCTCCACGACGACGGCGGATGGGTGTCGGCCATCGACGTCTCGGTGGCCGACGCGACCGGGCGGACCGTGGACCTGACCGATGATCACGTCGCCCGGCTCGCCGACCTCCTCGCCGAGATGCTCGTGGCCTCCGGCGGCCCCGAACTCCGTCACCAGCTCCTCGCCACCGTGCGCACACCGCCCGACGAAGCGATCTGCGATCCGGTCGAGGCATGGCGGATGGAGGCGTCGGCGATGCGCTCGCTGACGGCCGACGAGCATCGAGGCGGTCGCCGCGTGATCGTTGCGGTTCGGCTCGGCCGACGAGCGAGCACCGGAGCAGTGCGCGCGGTCGGATCCGATGCGCTCCGCGGACAGATGCGTCGCGCGGTGTTCTCGATGGCCGATGCCCTCGGTCGCAGCGGGTTCTCGGCGCGCCCGCTGCCCCCGACCGAGCTCCACCTCGAACTCGAGCGCAGCACACTCGGACCGGATGTGTCGCTCGGCGATCGCCATCTCGACGCGGGCAGCGTCGCCGAGGAGACGTCCGAGCTCTTCCGATTCGCCGACCGCGTCCACATGTGTTTCGAGGTCCGGAGCGCAACGCGTGCCGGCCTGGACCAACTCGTCGGACTGCTGTCGTCCGCGCCCACCGTCGCGACGTCGCTCTCGATGACGGCGCCGGCGGCGTCGCCGAATGCGATCTGGCGTTGCGGTCGACGACTCTGCACGGTGATCCGACTGAGCGACGTCGACGACGTCGTGCTCCGCGAGACCGGCGACCAGCTCGAACGGGATCTCGATGCCGCCGGCATCCGCTGGAACCGGATGGACGGCCGCCAGCGCGACGGCTTCCTCGCCACGCTTCCGCTGGCCCGACGACCGGGCTCCGAGCGGCCCCGCCTGTCGTGGTGGTCGGCGGCGCCTCGACGCTTCCGCACCAGGTGGCGGGCCCGCGAGGCAGAGCTCGCGCGAGAAACCTGACGAGCTCGGGAACTCGACCGCCGGCATCGGCATCTCACTCGGCTCACACCGAATGGAGACCCGATGAATTCCGCCACCATCGCCACCGACCACCGCTCCGAGCAGACCAGCTCGGGCGACGCCGACGAGCGCCCGAGGCACACTCGCGGCAACACCGATCACCTCGAGGACGACGCCCTGATGGACCTCGTCCGCGAGGGGCAGCACGACGTGTACGCCGTGCTCTGGGCCCGCCACTACGCGACGGCGTGCTCGTACGCCCGCTCCCTGACCCGTTCCGGGCACGACGTCGACGACGTGACCGCCGAGGCGTTCACCCGTCTCCTCGCGCTGCTCCAGCGCGGGCGGGGCCCGAGCGGCCGCTTCCTCCCCTACCTCCTCCGCACGATCCGAAACCTCGCGATGGACGGTCATCGACGAGACCAGCGCATCGACGTGTCCGACGAGATCGACGGTGAGTCGGGTCCCGGCCCTGCCGACCACCTCGTGGAACGCGAGGAGCGAGATGTTGCTCGGCGCGCCTTCGATCGGCTGCCCGACGCATGGCGTGGGGTGCTGTGGGATGTCGAGGTGCTCGCCAAGAAGCCGGCCGAGGTCGCTCAGGCGACGAGCACCACGGCGCATAACGTCTCCGCGCTCGCCTGCCGGGCGCGAAAGGGTCTGCGCCACGCCTTCCTCTCGGAGAACGTCGCACCCGCCGCAGGTCCCTGTCGCCGGGTCACCGAGCGCCTCGGCGCATTTCTGTGCGATGAGGTCGGACTCCGGGAACGGCGCCGGATCGACGAGCACCTCGATTGGTGTGCTCGGTGCCGTGCGGCCGAGTCGACGATCCGAGACATCGCCGCCGACGCCGGCATCGCCGTCCGCCCGCCGCTGGAGCAGGCCGCATGAGCGTCGGCCGACCTCGCCCACTCGCGGCACGACAGGACCCACAGCGTCGACCACGACTACGTTCTCGCGATCGACACCCTGCTCGACGATGGCAACGACACACGCCGACGACCGGCGCCCGCTCGCGCCGGTTGCTCGGAGATCAGCGCAGCTCGATGAGCGAACTCGACGACCTGCTCGATCGCGTGGGCACCGACCGGGTCGCCGAGACACAGCTCGCCGATCTGTTCAGCGAGTGGTGGCCGGATCGTGATGATCGAGCACACGCCGTCCTCGATGCGCTCGCGGTCGCTGCGCCGACGAACACCGGTGCGCTCGAGCTGCTGCTCGCACTCATCGACC
>JBCBDK010000457.1:0-3698 GCA_038529675.1 Actinomycetota bacterium | reverse complement strand
CGTGTTGACGGCGTGATCACCGCGACGGCGGTGTCGACACGTGTGGCCACGACGCCGACGACCGCGTCGCCGCGTCGATACCAGCGACTCGCCGACCAGAACGGTTCCTCGAGGTCGACGAGGGAGTAGACGTGGACGGCGCGGTCGTCTGCGAAGAACGCAACGAGCTCGCCGGGGTCATCGACCACGACGGAGCCACTCGGCACTTGCGCACCTGCTGAACTCGTCGGTCGATTCACGGCGGGGCGGCGCTCACAGGCGGCCGGCCTCGGTCACACGCCGCAGGAACTGTTGCGTTCGCTCGTGGCGCGGCGCACCGAACAGCTCGGCGGGTGGCGCGGCCTCCAGCACCCGCCCTTCGTGGAGAAAACACACTCGGTGGGCGACGTCTCGAGCGAAGCCCATCTCGTGCGTGGCGAGCACCATCGTCAAGCCTCGATCGGCGAGCTCGCGGATCACGCCGAGCACCTCGCCGACCAGTTCGGGGTCGAGCGCCGACGTCACCTCGTCGAGCAGCAGGATCTCCGGGTCGTTCATGAGCGCGCGGACGATAGCGGCGCGCTGGTTCTGTCCGCCCGAGATGCGGTTCGGATACTCGTCGGCCTTGTCGCCGAGTCCGAATCGATCGAGCAACGTGCGGGCCTGCTCCTCGGCGTCGGCCCGGCTCCGCTTCTGGGCCCGCCGCGCCCCCAGCGTGACGTTGTCGAGCACCGACAGGTGCGGGAACAGGTTGAACGACTGGAACACGATCCCGATCCGACGACGCACCGCGTTCGTGTCGACGCCGCGGGCCGTGATCTCGACCCCGTCGAGCAGGATCGAACCCGCGTCGATCGGGTCGAGCAGGTCCACGCAGCGCAGCAGCGTCGACTTGCCGCAGCCGCTGGGGCCGATCAGGCACACCACCTCGTGGTCGTCGATGCTGAGGGTCATGCCGTCGAGCACCGTCCGGTCGCCGTAGGACTTGTGCACGTCGCGCAGTGCCAGCTTCGGCGCGTCGCCGCCCGAACTGCTCATCGAATCGGTCGGCTCGCTCATCACACCTGGGCCTGACTGCGACGCGCCCGATCGCGGGCGATGTACCAGTCGACGTAGCGGGTGAGCGGGATCGACACGGCGAGGAACAGCACCGTCGCAGCCAGATACGGCGTGTAGTTGAACGTGCGGTTCGAGATGATCTGCGCCTCGCGGGTCGCGTCGCGGACCACGCCGAGCACGGCGATGAGGGCGACGTCCTTCTGGAGGCTCACGACGGTGTTCATCAGCGCGGGCACCACGTTGCGGATCGCCTGGGGCAGCATCGCGAACCGCAGCGTCTGGAACTGGGTCAGCCCGAGCGAACGTGCGGAGGCCCGCTGGCTCTCGGGGACCGCGTCGATACCCGACCGGTAGATCTCCGCCGTGTACGCCGAGTAGCTCAGTGTGAGCGCGATCAATCCCCAGAACGCGGCGTCGTTCGGCAGTCCCTGGATGTCGAGTGCCGGCACCCCGAAACCGATGAGCAGGATCAACAGGATCAGCGGAATGCCGCGGAACACGTCGGTATAGATGATCGACAGCAGTCGCAACGGGAAGAAGGCCGGACCGCGCAGGCTGCGCATCACGGCGATCAGCAACGCCACCACCGGGATCAACAGCATCGCCCAGAAGAACAGCGTCACGTTGACCCAGAAGCCACCCAGCACATCGGGCCACGCGTCGCGGAAGTCGTCCCACGAGAAGAACTGATCGCGTACCCGCGGCCAGTTCGGCGAATTGACGATGAGCAGGATGGCGACACCGAAGAACGCCACGGTCGACGCCGACGCGATCAGGCCGGCGCGGACGCCCTCCACCCGGTACCACGGCATCCCGTCAGGAGGACGGGATGCCGGCTGGTCGGTCACTCCGACAGCGTCGGGATGTCGCCGCCCTGGCTGAGCCACTCGGTCTCGAGCGCGTCGAGCGTGCCGTCGGCCTCGAGCGCGGCGAGCGCCTCGTTCACGCACGGCACGAGCGGGTTGCCCTCCTCGAACAGCATGCCGAGCTCGTCCTGCTCTCCGCCCGCCGGCAGGACGCCGACGATCGATGCGTCGGTGATCTCGACCGCCGTGATGAAGTACGCGGTCGGCACGTCGAACACGATCGCGTCGACCTGGCCTGCGTCGAATGCCGCCTTGGCGGCGGCGTTGTCGTCGAACACGAGGACGTCACTCGACGGGTCGATGACCTCTTCGGCGTAGTCGAGGCTCGTCGTGCCGATGGCGGCGCCGATGCGCAACTCGGCCAGCGCGGCGACGCTCGTGGCGGTGGCCGCCGGGTTGTCGGCGGCGGCGATGATCGCCTGGTCGGCCGAGTAGTAGCCGTCGGAGAAGTCGACGACCTCGTCACGCGCCTCGGTGATCGTGAACTGCTGGATGTTGAAGTCCCAGTCCTTCTCGCCCGGCGCGATGACCTCGTCGAAGCCGGTTCGAACGAACGTGACGCCGTCACGCTCGATGCCGAGCTGCTCGGCGAGCGCGTAGACGAGCGCACCCTCGTAGCCGGTGCCGGTGGTCGGGTCGTCGAAGTCGTCCTCGCCGGCACCCATCCAGGGTGGGAACACGGTCTCGCCAGTGGCGACGGTCAACTGACCCTCGGTGACGAGCGGCAGCGGATCGCAGACCGCGGCAGCGTCGCCGCCGTCGCCCGAAGCTGCGTCGTCCTCGTTGTCGTCGCTCCCGCACGCAGCAGCGACGAGGGTCAATGAGACCGCTGCTGCGGTGATCACACGCTTGTTCATGGTGATTCCTCCCCGAATCAGTGAAAGGCGGAGAGTACCGGCCCGTTCGCCGCCGGTCGAGATCAGATGCTGGCGGGCGCGTCGAGGGTGTGTGCGCCGAGGCCGACCAAGTGGGCGTGGTCGTTGTAGCGACCGAGCCGCCACACCGCGTCGTCGCCGGTGCCGGTGATCAACCACTCGCTGACCGACGTGTTCTGCGGGCTGACCGCAGGTGGCACCTTCAGGACGGTCTCGCCCGGCCACCGCACCGCCGCGGTAACCATGATGACGCCGCCGTGGCAGACGACCCACACCGTTCGTCCGGCGTGCTCGGCCACGACGCGGTCGAGGGCGGTGTTGACTCGCTGGGCGAACTCGAGGCCCGACTCGCCTCCGGGCGACAGCGGGTTCTCCCAGTCCGACCACGGCGCGACGCCGTACTTCTCGGTGTACTCGGCGATCGTGAGTCCCTCGGCCTCGCCGGAGGTCCGCTCGATCAGATCGGCGTGCTGCTCGGGCACGATCCCGTACGGCTCGGCGACGATCTCGGCGGTGTGGACCGCCCGTCGCATCGTCGACACGAGGACGGCGTCGGGGCGCAGGTCGTCGTCGGGGGCGAGTCGTTCGCGCAACGCCTGCGCCTGGGCGATCCCGAGCTTGGTGAGACCTCCGCAGGTGTCCTGCCCCGACAGCCATCCACCGGCGTTCGACGCCGACTCGCCGTGACGGATGAGGACGAGGCGGGTCGCGACATCGGCAACTTCGGTCATCGGACGAGCATGACACGCCGACTCCCGAACCACCGCCCATCGGCGATCTCGTGAGGAAATCCGGTGGGATGTCCCACACAACCTCACGAGAACGAGCTGGAGCGGGGGAATGCGAGCCTGTGTGGCCGGAACCGGCAGGACCCTGCTGGCAGGGCGCATCTAGCCTCGTAGGATGACCACGATCACGG
>JBCBDK010000456.1:0-3707 GCA_038529675.1 Actinomycetota bacterium | reverse complement strand
CGGGCCAGCACTCGATGGGGCCGGCGTCGTCGGCACGAATCACGTCGCTCGGTCTCGGGGCCCGCGCTACGCGGCGCTGCGTTTGGGTGGGCCGGTGTGGATGGTTCGGCCGTCGGGGATGTGGATGGTGAGTTCGCGGTTGGCACCGAGCGAAACGTCCCAGCTGTTGTTGTGGATGTTGGTGTGGTGGTGTGTGCAGACGGGGAGGAGGTTGTCGAGGTCGGTGCGGCCGCCGTGGCGCCACCAGATGATGTGGTGGAGTTTGCAGCGGTCGTAGTGGACTGTGCAGCCGGGTATGGCGCAGGTGGTGTAGAGCCCGCGGAGGGCTCGTCGTTGGGCGCGGTTGGCGAGTCGGGTCGTGCGGCCGAGGTTGAGTTCGCCGGGTGCGTGGAGGACGAGTCCGTTGGCGACCACCACCACGTCTGGCTGACGGAGCCCGAGGAGGTCGACCAGCGCGTGGTGGGGGAGTTCGACGGGGATGCCCCAGTCGACGATCGGCCCGCCGGCACCGTCGGTTTGGGTGGCGTCGACTACGACGACGGCATCGACTCGCGAGCGGGTCGTGGGAACTGTGGCGAGTTCAGGCTCGGCGCCGTTGGATGCGGCGGGTGAATCAGCGCGCGTTTCCAGCATGAGACGGGCGAGGGCGAGTGCTTGGAGGTGCTGGGATCGTTCGATGGGGTCGTCGGGTGCGGTGTCGGGCGCTGTCTCGGCGAACATCGCTTCGGTGGTCGTGCGGAGTTGGCGTGCGAGGTCGATGCCGGTCTTGGGGTCGAAGCGGCCGGCGATGTTCCACATGTCGTCGTGGTCGACCCAGGTCCGCAGCCGGGTCGAGCGTCGTTGCCGTTCGAGCCGTTTGCTGCCGTCGTCGGCTTGTAGCTCGCGCACCGTGCGTCGCAGCAGGGTGTCGAACTCGGCGATGGTCCGGCCAGCAGCTTCGTTCGCCAGTTGCTCGTGTCGATCGAAGAGGGCTGCGCGCTGCGGCTCGTCGAGTTGTCGACCGGCTCGGGTGAGTGCGTCGACGTGGCCGGTGGTGATGTCGCCGTCGAGGAGTGCGTCGGCGAACGCGTCGGCGGCGTCGAGGGTGTCGGCTCGAGCGGTCTCCTTGGATGCCCGTCCGAGTGAGCAGCGTGTCGTGTGGGCGATGTCGGCCTCGGGAAGCGCTCCCGGGAGTGCGGACAGCATCGACACGAGTTCGGCGCGACGCCCGGCGAGGTGCGACTCGACCTGTGTGATCGCCGACAGCGCGGCGGCGATGTCGGCATGGGCCGCGTCGGGAGACGCACAGGTGGCGGCCACCTGTTCCACCCGCTCGATCACCACCGACGTGTCCATGTCGACCACCCAACCACAGGGCTGTCACACTCAACCCGCAGGTCTGTGACCTGGGGCGATGCGCCCACACGGCCACCACGGTCTGCAGTTCGACGGCCGTCGGGTGTGGCGAGGGATCGGCCGGATGACCCGACCGTCGGCCTGAACGAGTTGGTCCACTCGTCTGCGCAGTTCCCGGAGAGGCGGGACCCGGTGGCAACGACGATGAAGAGGGAGGGGAAGTCTCCCCATTCAGGTTGTCGTCGCGTTCGTTCAGAGTCATCCACATGATCAACGCACTGAACAACCACCGCTTCTTCCTCACCGCTTCGGCCGCCGCCGCCATGGTCGCACTGTCCGCCTGCGGAGGAGCCGACACCGCCGACACCGGCACCGAGGTCGCCATCCCGGCCGCCGTCACCGAGACCGGCGCCGAGACCTCCACTGACACCGCGTCGGCCACCGACACCCCGGTCGACACTTCGGCGCCCACCGCCGGCGACGCGACCCCGAGCGCCCAGGCCGATAGGCAGGCGCCGACTTCCACCCCGCCCGCTGCCACCCCGGGGGCCGTCGAGTCGACGCAGGCGCCGGCGTCGACCGAGACCGATCAGTTCGTTCCGGCCTCGAGTGCCGACTTCCTGTGTGAGACGTACGTCGAGGCGACCGAGTACCCGGTCATGGCGTGCTCGAAGGGTGATCTGGTCACCGAGTTCCAGCAGTGGGTTGCCTACGTCCAGCCCGACTTCGTCGTCGACGGTTACTTCGGCCCCGCCACGTACGACGCCGTCGTCGACCACCAGCTGATGCTCCAGATGCTCGACACCGGGGTGATCGACGAACTCCTGATGGAGGCCGTTGGCAACTGGTACGGCCACGCCGAGCCGGGTGACGGCGACTTCGGTGAGTACGTCGAGCACTCCGAGGACGCCGAGGGCTGGGGCGACGAGCCCGGCGAGCCCACCGACTTCCACGGCGAGGAGCTGCCGCTGCACGACTGGATCGATGCCGAGCTCTGCGGCGACCTCGCCGACGGCCTGTTCCCCGAGATCGAGGTCGACGCCGAGAGCGAGATCCTCTGCGAGGGCTGGGGCGTCCGCCTCACCTCCGGCGACTGAACCGACGCCAACACCTCACCTCGAACCGACGAACCAGAATCATCACCAGACCGAAGCGGTCAGCACGGGCCAGACCTGTGCTGACCGCTTCGTCGC
This sequence comes from Actinomycetota bacterium, assembly GCA_038529675.1. Lineage (GTDB taxonomy): Bacteria > Actinomycetota > Acidimicrobiia > Acidimicrobiales > Ilumatobacteraceae > Ilumatobacter_A. Next base: position 1,179 of record JBCBDK010000456.1, on the reverse strand, counting down.
GTGCCCGGCTGCCCGGTCGATCAGAGGATGGCGATGCGGAGGAGGTTGGCGAGTTCGCGGACGAAGCGGATCGGGGTGTCGCCGACGACGATCGGTTCGCTCGACTCGATGGTGAGGCTGCCGGCAGCGTCGGGCTCGTCGACGACGGCGACGTCGAGTTGCTCGTGGTGGAGCACCTCGCTCGCCAGGCCGTCGGGGTTGCGGTCGGCGTGGAGGTGGCCCTGGCGTGAGGTCCACACGAACCCGGCGGTCCGTTTGGCGCCGACGAGATGCTCAGCGACCGCCCTCGTGCAGGGATAGTGGCGTGCGGCGGCGCCGGTGAGGGTCGCCCGCTCGATGCCGAGCGCGGTGAGTGCCGGGTCGCGGAGGTCGACGAGTGACACGTTGGCGAGCAGCCGGAGCCGGTACAGCGAGAAGGGTCGGAGCTGGGCGGTGTAGATCCTCGGGTTGGGTCCCGCCGCTTCGTGCAACGCCGACTCGAGCAGCGACGCCGATCGCTGCGCGGCGAGGTAGCAGTGTCCTCGGTCGGCGAGTGGAGAGAAGCGGCCGTCACCGATGCCGGACGGCGTGAACGGATCGTCGCCGTGAGCTCGCCGAGCGACCCGGTACCACTCGGTCCTGGCGGGGAGCACGTGCGTGTGCAGGCTGCGCTTGTCGATCGACGTCGGGGCGACGATCGGGCAGTCGGGACGCCCGCACGGCGCGTCAGGCACGGGGCGGCGCGTCAGGCATCGAGCAAGCCGTCGACCGCACGGTGGACGTCGGCGAGGCCGTCGTCGGTGCGGACGAGGTCGACGGGCCGGGCGTCGATCCACGGGTTGATCGCCGAGAACCACTGCCACTGCGCCCAGCCGTGCAGGCCGCCGGCGGTGAGTCGTTCGACGACGGCGGCGACTCGTTCGTCGAGGTCGAACACCTCGTCGAGTTGGAACGACGGGATGAGCGTGGCGTTGCCGTGATCGACCACGAACAGCCGGCCCTTGGCCCGCTGTCGCTTGACCCACTGCCGGGCCGCGAGGACGGTGGAGTCACGCCCGCGGGCGAGGCCGTCGTAGTCGACCGACGATTCGTGGGAGGCGATGTGATCGCGAGCGAGCCGCACGAGGCGCGCCTGTTCGACGGCCGCCGAGTCGAACTGCGGCGGTGCGACCGGCAGGTCGTCGTGCAGTGCCGTGATCG
>JBCBDK010000455.1:0-3709 GCA_038529675.1 Actinomycetota bacterium | reverse complement strand
CGCGCCGTTCATCGAGTCGGCACCCCAGATCGCTGACTTCCACTCGCCCGACGCCGCTGCACACTTCGAGCGGGTGCAGGCGGGTCTCGATGCGCTCGGCATCCCGTTCGCCGTCGAGCCGAAGCTCGTGCGCGGTCTCGACTACTACCGCCGCACGATCTTCGAGTTCCAGGGCGGCACGCTCGACTCGGCCCAGAACGCGCTCGGTGGCGGCGGTCGCTACGACGGGCTGGTCGAGGCGCTCGGCGGTCCTCCGACCGCCGGGATCGGGTTCGCGCTCGGCGTGGACCGCACTCTGCTCGCCTGCGACGACGAAGGCGTGTTTCCCTCCGAGCAGCGCCCGATCGACGCGTTCGTCGTCGATACGACCGGCGGCGAACAGGCGCTCACGCTCACCGCAGAACTCCGCGAGGCCGGGTTCGCCGCCGACCGGGCGTTCGACGGTCGGAGCATGAAGGCACAGATGAAACTCGCCAACCGTGCCGGTGCAGCGTTCGCGGTGATCGTCGGCACCGACGAGGCCGAGGCCGGCACCGTCACCGTGAAGCCGATGTCGAGCCGGCCCGGTGACGGCGCCGAGCAGCAGACCATCCTCCGCAACGATCTGATCCCTCACCTGAAAGAGCAGCGATGACCAGCACCGAAGCCGCTTCGTCGACCTCGTCGACCTCGATGCGTACCCACCTCTGTGGCGACTTGCGCGCCGATCACATCGGCCAGACCGTCAGCGTCTGCGGTTGGGTCGGCCGTCGTCGTGAGCACGGCGAGAAGCTCGCCTTCGTCGATCTCCGCGACCACTCGGGGATCGTGCAATGCGTGATCAACGAGGACGTCGACGTCCGCAGCGAGTACGTCGTGCGGATCACCGGCACGGTGAGGCAACGTCCAGATGGCACGGTCAACGAGCAGCTGCCGACCGGCGAGATCGAGGTCGGCGAGTGCGAGGTCGAGATCCTGCGGGTGGCGACACCGCCGCCGTTCCCGATCGACGCGCGGGCAGACGACGTCGACGAGAACATCCGCTTGAAGTACCGCTACCTCGACCTGCGGCGCGAGCGGATGCAGAAGAATCTCCGTGTCCGGTCCGCGGTCAACGCTGCGGTCCGGAATTCGATGGACGCCCAAGCGTTCGTCGAGGTCGAGACGCCAATGCTGGTCCCCTCGACGCCCGAGGGAGCACGCGAGTTCCTCGTTCCGTCGCGCAAGGAGCCCGGCTCGTTCTACGCCCTGCCGCAGTCGCCGCAGCTGTTCAAGCAGCTCCTCATGGTCGGCGGCGTCGACCGCTACTACCAGATCGCTCGCTGCCTGCGCGACGAGGACCTCCGCGCCGACCGTCAGTACGAGTTCATGCAGCTCGACATGGAGATGAGCTTCGTCAGCCAGGACGATGTGCTCGACGCGGTGTCCGAGTCGGTGCTCGCCGCCGCCGAAGCGGTGACAGGGGAGCGTCCGCCGCCGATCGAGCGCATCACCTGGCACGACGCCATGAACCGGTTCGGCATCGACAAGCCCGACATGCGGTTCGGCATGGAGCTGCAGGAACTGACCGACATCTTCGCGGCCACGGAGTTCAAAGCGTTCGCCGGTGCCGGCTCGGTCAAGGGGATCAAGGTCGACGGTGGCGCCGGCGACTTTGGGCGCAACCAACTCGACAAGCTGACGGACCGGGCCTAGGCGGCCGGCGCGAAGGGTCTCGTGTGGCTGAAGGCGACGGACGAAGGATTCGACTCACCGGTCGCCAAGTTCCTCTCCGAGTCCGAGGTCCCTGCGATCAAGGAGCGGCTGGAGGCCGCCACCGGTGATCTGGTGCTGATCGTCGCCGACGAGTGGATGACCACGTGCGAGGTGCTCGGGATGCTCCGCAACGAGCTGGGGCGCCCGCCGGTCCACGAGGGGCCGTACCACTACGTGTGGGTCGTCGAGTTCCCGCTGTTCGTCGGCCAGGACAAGGAGACGGGCCGACCGAAGCCGGGGCACCACCCGTTCACGATGCCGCACCCTGACGACGTCGACAAGTTCGACACCGATCCGATGGCGGTCCGCTCGATCGCGTACGACCTCGTCCTGAACGGCTGGGAACTCGGTTCGGGATCGATCCGAATTCACGAACCCGAGCTGCAACGCAAGGTGTTCACGGCCCTCGGAATCAGCGACGAGGAGGCCGAGCGCAAGTTCGGGTTCTTCCTCAACCCGTTCGACTACGGCGCACCGCCGCACGGTGGCTTCGCGTTCGGCCTCGATCGCCTGGTGGCGATCCTCGCCGGCGAGGAGAACATCCGGGAGGTCATCGCCTACCCGAAGACGCAGTCGGGTGCGGATCCGATGACCGACAGCCCGATCCCCGGCGACCCGAAGGCGGTCGAGGAACTCGGCCTGCGCATCATCCCCCAGGTCGACTGAGTCGGGCGGCGTGCAGCTCGGCCTCGTCGCCGTGATCGTCGAGGACTACGACGAGGCCATCGGGTTCTACTGCGGCGCGCTCGGCTTCGAGGTTGCCGAGGACTCGCCGTCGACGACCAACGATGGTCGACCCAAGCGCTGGGTCGTCGTCCGTCCACCTGCCACGTCGGGAGCCAGCGGGGGCACGGGCTTGCTGCTCGCGCAGGCCGACGGCGACGACCAGCTGGCTGCTGTCGGCAAGCAGTGGGCAGGCCGAGTCGGTCTGTTCCTCCACGTCGACGACTTCGATGCGGCACACCGCCGGCTCCGCGACCACGGCGTCGAGATCGTCGACGGCCCGCGGTCGGAGCCGTACGGCGAGGTGCTCGTCTTCGTCGACGTCGCCGGCAACCACTGGGATCTCCTCGGCCCACCGTCGGACCCGATCTGACGGCCGCGCACGGTCGACGTCGGGCAGGGGAGCGCGACCGGCAGGACTCGGCGAGTCAGCCGAGCGGGGAACCGTCGTGGGCGGTGATGGTGAACTGGCCGTCCGGTTCGCGATGAATCCGGTAGCGGCGGCGCTCCTTGAGCAGGTTGTGCGCAGCGCACAGCGGTTCGCCGTTGTCCGGGCTGGTCGTGCCGGACCGACGGGCCCACTCGACGGCGTGGTCGGCGTGCGTGCGGCGGATCGGCGCGTCGCACCCGAACCAGACGCAGGTGGAGTGCGTGAGCATGACCGCCTCGCGTGCGGCGCCGGTGAACAGCCGTGAGCGGCGCCCGAGATCGATGACGACGCCGGCACGGTCGAGCACGACACGCCGTAGATGCGCGAACAGTGCCGCCGACGATGCTTCGGCGATCGGGAGCCACTCACCGTCCTGGGTACGACAGACCATCGCTGCGTAGCGGCCCGGATCGTGGTCGTTCCCGGTGAGGTGGGTCGTGAGCGTGGTGTCGTCGATGAGGATGTTCAACGTCGGCAGCGGGCCCGCACCGTCGGCGGGGTTCGACGCGGCGGCGAGGACCATCTGGTGGAGGGCATCGGCACGTCGCTGCGGCTCGGTGCGGCGCAGATCGCCGAGCCCGACCTCGCCGGCATCGCCGAGCCGCTGTTGTGCATCGCGCCAATCGGTACGCCACTCGGCGTCGATGAACTGGGCAAGGTGTGGTTGATCTCGGCGCCCTGCAGGTCGCCGAACCGGCCGGACAACCGGCAGGTGCCGTCGGGGAGGCGCTTCAACGATACGTACCGGGCCTCCTGACGCCGTTCGGCATCACGAGCCTCGCGATCGGCGTCGGCGAGCGCACGGAGGTTCCGGAGGCGTTC
>JBCBDK010000454.1:2185-3724 GCA_038529675.1 Actinomycetota bacterium | reverse complement strand
CTTGGAAAGCGTGTGAAGGGCAACCTTCCGTGGGTTCGAATCCCACTCCCTCCGCCACGGCCCCGACACGTCGTCGGGGTCGTTTCGCGTCCCGTACCCTCCCCCGGGTGCAGACCGAGTGGCTCGAGTCGATGGAACTCGCCCTCGCCGAGGCCGAGGCGGCGGTCGGACACGACGACGTTCCGGTCGGCGCCGTGGTCGTCCGTGACGGAGTAGTGATCGCGCAGCGCCACAACGAGCGGGAGCTGACGGGCGACCCGGTCGCGCACGCCGAGATCCTTGCACTGCGCGACGCTGCCACTGCGGTCGGGTCGTGGCGGCTCGACGACTGCACGATGGTCGTCACGCTCGAACCGTGTGCGATGTGCGCGGGCGCGATGGTCAACGCACGGCTGGGGCGGGTCGTGTTCGGTGCGGTCGACCCGAAGGCGGGTGCGGTCGTCAGCCACTACGAGTTGCTGCGGGGCGACCCGCTCAACCACGCGGTCGACGTCGAGCGAGGTCCGCTCGGCGATCGGTGCGGCGAGCTGCTCCGGTCGTTCTTCCGGGCGCGCCGGTGAGACGGCACGACGGCGTCACTTGCGACGAAGGCTGCCGATCAGCCGCTTGAGGGCGCCCCTGCGCTCCTCGTCGTCGGCCTGCTCGCCGGCGGGCACCGCCGAGGCCGGGCCCGGCGGTGGAGCGATGTCGACCTTGGCGGCGACGTCCGGGGCGTTGGCGGCGAACTGTGCGGCCATGCGCTCGTAGACGAGCTCGGCCCGCATGTCCGGCGTCGGTGGTGCGAACGCGCCGGCCGGCGCTGAAGGACCGGGCGTGTCCGCTGACGTCGCGTCGGTCGGTCGCACGTCCGTCGAGGAGGGCTCGCCGGCACCGCGCCCGCCGCGCGGGGCGTCGCTCGAGGTCGGCGCCTCGAGCAGCTTCGGGATCGTGAAGTCGGGCAGGTCGACCCCACCGACACGCAGGCGGGCACGCGACGCTGGCCGAGCCGACGCCCGCTCGATGGCGGCCAAGGCCCGTTCGACGGCCACGGCGACGTCGGCTGCGACCTCGCTCCCGGCGTCCGGTCCGACCGGGGACGGGCCCGGGACGGTGTCGGAGACGGCGTCGGAGACGTCGGTCACGTCCGCTGCGTCGGACGGTGTCGGCACGGTCGCAGGGAAGGCAGGCGACGTCGTCGCGGGCGGCGTGGCCACCAGGTGGGCGGCCACGGCGCCGGCGATGTCCGAGCCGGTCGTACCCGCGTCGACGTCGGCAACCGGCTGAGACGCCGCTGCCCCGTCCACTACGACGGAGCCCGTGTCGTCGTCCACCACGACGGGGCCCGTGTCGTCGCCCGCAACGACAGTGACGGCATCGCCGCCCGCGGCGGCTGTGTCAGCATCGCCGCCCGCGGCGGCCGTGGCAGCATCGCCGCCCGCGGCGGCTGTGTCAGCGCCCTCGCCCGCGACGAACGCCTCGTCATCGCTCGCATCGATGCGGTCGGCCTCGTCGATCCGGATCTCGGCGGAACCGTCGGGCCAGACGATCTGGAACTCGCCG
>JBCBDK010000454.1:0-2085 GCA_038529675.1 Actinomycetota bacterium | reverse complement strand
CTCGTCGATCCGGATCTCGGCGGAACCGTCGGGCCAGACGATCTGGAACTCGCCGGACTCGTCCTCGGCTGATTCGTCGGCGGCGACATCGTCGCCCGCCGCAGCGTCGATCCGTTGCAGCTCGGCGACCACCTCGGTGCTCGGCGCAGTGCCATCGGGCCACGTCGGGGCGTCGGCGGCGTCGTGCCGCGCCGACCAATCGGTGCGATCGGCGTCGAAGCGACGGAGTTCGGCGTCGACGTCGATGCGTCGGGCCTCGGCCGGCTCGTCGCCACTCGGACCGCCGAACTCGAACGGCGGCGGCATCGACACGGACGCCTCTCCGCCGGAGCGGCCGCCGACCTCGGGAAGTTGTTCGAACACGGACTGGTCGAGCTGGCCGACGACGTCGATCGGGCGCGGCAGCGCGGCGCGCTCCGGACCGACGAACCAGCGGTGCACGCCGGAGCGATGGTGGCGGTAGGGCGTGAAGATGACCGTCGCGGTCGACTCGGCGATCTCGCTGAGGAGCTCGTCGGTCATCAGGTCGGCGGCGGCGACAACGGCGTCCCGGTCGATCGTGTCGTCACGGTCGAACATCCTGCCGAGGTGCTCGACGTCGCCGACACGAACCATGCCTCGCTGCAGCTGTTCATCGGTGACGACGCCGAGCGACACGAGGCGACGGCCAACGGGGGCGTCGCCCACGCGCTCGGCGAAGTACGGCTGGCCGGCGTCGAAGTACACGACGACCCCCGTCCCGAGCGATAGCTCGATCTCACCGGTGAACGCCCGCTCGGACGCCGCCCGGAAGGTCCGGCTGACCGGTTCGGGGGCGTCAGCGGTCGATGCGGCGTACTCGGCCAGTGAGACGGCCGGATCGAGCGCAGGTCGAAGGTTCATTCCGACGTCGACATCGGCATCGGATGCGGTCGACGTGAGGAATTCGTCGCCCGTCACGCAGCCCCCACGCTCAGCCTGGGACGCGCGGCGACCTCGCCGAGGTCGACCGGATCGGATGCATCGTCGACGGTGGCACCTGCATCGAAATCGACGGTCACCGCCGCATCTTCGTCGTTCATCGACTCGAGGAGCGCCATCAGGATCTCGACGACCACGTCGCGACCGGACTCCGCGTCCACGAGCTGGCACGGGACGACCGGTTCGCCGTTGCGGGCGCCGAGCCGACGGGCGACCCGGCCTGCGGCCTCAGGGTCGTCGCACCGGTTGACCGCGATCACCGCAGGGACGCGCAGGTCGGCGAGCAGCGAGCGCAGCTCGACGCCGGCGGCGGCGTGCGTGTGTTTGGCCTCGGCATCGACGACGAACGCGACCACGTCGACGTCGCCCTTCAAGATGTCGGTCATGAAGCGAAAGCGAGGCTGCCCCGGCGTCCCGAACAGGAGCAGTCGGATGTCGCCGTCGTCGATGGCATAGGTGCCGAAGTCCATCGCGACGGTCGTGTTCGGCTTCACGTCCGACTCGTCGCCGCTCGTGTCCACGTCGGTCGACACGACCGGCGTCTGCGACACGGACTGGATGAGCGACGTCTTGCCGGCTGCGAACGGCCCGGTCACCAGGATCTTGAAGATGTGGCCGCCGTCGGTCGAGCGCTCGCCTGCGGGATCGGTCTCGCGCACGGTCATGTCACGCTCCGCCGGCGAGAAGCCGGGCGTGGGCTCGCACGAACCCTCGCAGACGGGACTGGTCGACGGTCGAGAGCGTCAGCATCGCGACGACGCGCTTGGCGCCGATGGGCCACATGAGGAGCAGTCCCCCGTCGTGGTCGACGACCAGCTGGCGCAGCTGCTCGCCCCCGCCCATCGCGACGAGCTGTCGGGCGAGTCCACTCGCCGCTGCGAGCATCGCTGCGTGCGCCGGTTCGTCGGGCAGGGTGGCACTGCATGCGATCGGGAAGCCGTCGATCGAGGCCAGGATCGCGCCGCGGGCACCAGGGATCTCACGTGTCAGCGCGTCGAGCGCCTCCTGTGCCGTCGTCGGCGTCGGGCGAACCACCTGAGCGCCGGGCGGCGGTGGTGGGGCGAACCGGGTCGGCGAGATCCCACCGTTCGGGCGGGCGGTCGGGGAGCTGGGCGCGGACACGGG
>JBCBDK010000453.1:0-3730 GCA_038529675.1 Actinomycetota bacterium | reverse complement strand
TGCGCGTGTTCGTCAAACCGATGATTCTGTGGCTGTGGATCGGCGGCGGTCTCATGGCCGTCGGCACGCTGCTCGCAGCGTTCCCGGGCACCCGACGCCGCCGCGCGATCGATCCGGTGTCCGCCCCGATCGCCACCTCGACCGGTGACGCCGGCGAGCCCGACTCGCTGCGGGGCTCGCTCGTCGACGGCGAGATCCCCGATCGTCACGGCGGTCGCAGCGGTGCAGGCGACGACGAACCAGAGCCCGAGCCGATCTCGGCGGGAGCGCCATGACCGACGCCACCGACGCCCCGTACGAGGCGGCGATCGCCGACGCTGATCCTGCTGATCCGGCTGACGGGGTCGGCGCAGCGAGCCGCTCGAACCGCATTGCGCCGTTCGCCGCGCTCGGTGTGGCGATCGTGATGCTCGCGTTCTTGGTCCTGCTCGTCGGCGCCGACCCCGACGACGGTCTCGACGACGCCGAGACGCCGCTGCTCGGACGCCCGGCACCGGAAGCGACGGCCACCGATCTACGCGACGGCTCGTTCTTCGATCTGTCGCGTCGGAAGGGCAGCTGGGTCGTCCTCAACTTCTTCCAGTCCGAGTGTCGGCCGTGCATCCTCGAACACCCCGAGCTGATCGAGTTCGTCGATCAGCAGCGGGCGCTGCCGGCCGACGGGGCCGAGTTCTACTCGATCGCCGTCGGCGACACCCGCGAGGCGGCGCTCGGGTTCTTCGAGGAACGTGGCGGCGATTGGCCGGTCCTTTTCTCGGACAACGATCGATTCCCGATCGCGTTCGGAGTGGCGGCGGTGCCCGAGACGTGGATCATCGACCCCAACGGGATCGTCAGTGCCCGGTTCATCAGCGAGGTCGACGCCGAGGGCTTGAGCGTCACGCTGCAGCAGCTCCGGGAGCGGCAGCGATGAACTCGTTGAACCGATCGTTGAAGCGGTGGCCGATGTGGGTCTTGATGGCGCTCGTCGCGGCGTCGTTCCTCGTCGTCGGCGCGAGCCGCGATTCGGGTCCGCAGACGCCGGAGGACCGCGTCGACGAGATCACCCAGCGACTCGCGTGCCCGGTGTGCGACGGCGAGAGCGTGTTCGAATCGCAGAACAACTCGTCGCGAAGCATCCGCACCGAGGTGGCGTCGCTCGTCCGTCAGAACGAGTTGAGCGACGACGAGATCCTCGCCGTGTTCGAGGCGCGGAACAGCGAGATCCTCCTCGTCCCGAAGTCGTCGGGCCTCGACGCGCTCGCGTGGATGTTGCCGGTGTTCGCCCTCGCCGTCGGTCTCGTCGGGTTGGCGTTCGCGTTCCGTCGATGGCGCGACGAGGCGGCGTCGCTGCGCGACCCGACGCAGGCTGATCGCGATCTCGTCGCGAGCGCGCTCGAACGCGAGGACGAACCGTGACCTCGACCAAGGCGGGGGATCGGCCCCCGTCGACGCGGGCGTCGGGTGGGGCGCTCGATCGGCTCGCCGAGCTCGAGGAGGAACGCCGCTATCTGCTTCGTTCGCTCCGCGACCTCGAGCGCGAGTACGAAGCCGGCGACGTGGACGCCAATGACTACGCCACCCTCAACGACGACTACACCGTCCGTGCCGCCGACGTGCTCCGCCAGATCGAGGAAGGTCGCCGCCAGTTGGCGCCGCGTCCGCCGAGGAACTGGGGGCGGACCATCGCCGTCGCTGCGAGCATCCTCGTCATCTCGGTGGGCATCGCCTGGATGTTGGCGCAGGCGTGGGGCGAGCGGGGTCGCAACCAGGAGATCACCGGTTTCACGCCGGGCGACGAAGTCCGCGAGCTGCTCACCGAGGCGCGAGCCCAACAGTTCTCGAACCTGCCGCGTGCGAACGAGCTGTTCCTCCGCGCCGTCCAGCTCGAGGAGGAACGCGGCATCGAGAACCCGGAGCCGTTGACGTACTACGCCTGGACACTCGCACTCGGCACGGTCAACAGCCCCGATGCCGAGTCGGCAGCGTCCCAGCAGGAACTCGCCCTGCTCGCACTCGACCGAGCGATCAAGATGGACCCGTCGTACCCGGACCCACACTGCTTCGTCGGGATCATCCAGTTCCGGTTCCGCGGCGATGCGGCGGCTGCGGAGCCGTTCATCGACACCTGCCTGTCGCAGAATCCGCCCGCCGACGTCCTCGACCTCGTCACGCCGCTCCGGCAGCAGATCGCCGACGAACTCGCCGGGTGAGGCGGGGCGCGATCGGCATCGACCGGCGACCGGTCAGATGACGACCGGTCAGATGACGACCGGTCAGATGACGGCGGGAGGCCAGACCTTGCCCTTGGTGACCCGTCCCTTGGTGCGGGTGAGGACCCAGACCGAACTCTTCCGCCAGTCGGGCGGGGTCTCGATCTTCATCCCGCGACGGTGCAACGCCTGGATCACCGCCGGGATGATGTCGCCGTGGCTGCACAGCACGGCGCCGTGCGGCACTTCCTGGAGCAGTTCGAGGACCGGCTCGAACGGTTGGTCCTCGAACAGCCGCGGTTCCTCGCGCACCTTGGTGTCGAGGTGGTCGGCGAGCGGCTCGAGGGTCTGCATGCAGCGGACGTACGAACTCGAGTGAAGCGTCGTCGCACCCTTCGTCGCGAGCCGCTTGGCGATGGCCTCGGCCTGGCGCCAGCCCTTCTTGCTCAGCGGCCGGTCGACGTCGTCGTCGGTCCACGTGCGCCGTTCGCCCGCCTTCGCGTGTCGGACCAGGAAGATGGTGTCGGGTGCGGCCATGATCGGGCGGTCAGGACTCGCCGGTGAGTCGGATGTGGCGAGCGGTGACCTGGCGGACGACGAGTGCCCAGAGTCCGGCCGAGACGATGGTGACGAACGCGAGGAGCAGATCGATGCCGCCGAAGTCGGTGACCGACTCGGCGAGCGTGTCGGCGTCGCCGCCGAATCCCTGTCCGAACACCGCGCCGATCTGCGCCACGGAGATGGCGGTCAGGATCACGCCGTACACGACGAACCAGGCGACGATGGTCGGCGACTCCGCACCCGACTTCCAGGAGTCGGAGCCGTACGGCGTGTCGGGGTCGCTCGCCTTCCACACCTCGCGGACCATGAGGAACGGGATGATCACGAGGACCGGCGGGAGGATCCAGCCGAACACCGCCCAGATCGGGGCCCACGTGGTCTGTCTCCCGAACAGCCGGACGTTCTTCGCCACCCGGTACAGCCAGATGATCGTGATGACCGCCAGCGCGAGCTGGCCGACGGACTGCACGCCTTGGCCGATCAGGATCGGCGCGTAGTCCGCGATGAAGTCGGTGTCGGAGATGTTGCCGGCGAGGTAGTCCTCAGCAGCATCGTTCACCGTGCCGGTCAGCAGTGCGGTCAGCAGCGTCCCTGCCGCCGTCACCGCGCACAGCACCACGATGGCCGTTCGCAGTCCACCGACCCGAGCGAGGGTGCCGCTCGGGGTGGGCGCACCTTGGAAGGCAACGTAGCCCGGCGGGGGCGTCAGGGTGCCGGGTGGTGGGGGCGGCGGCGGAGTGGCCGACGGTGGGTGCGGCGCGTCACCGCCGGGCGTGGGAGGTGGCGGGAGATCGCTCACGGCCGGAACGCTATACGCCGGCGCACCCGCCGATGCACCGCCAGTCGACCGAGCTGCGGGGCCCGGCCGACGTTCACTTCGCATCGGACCAACGTGTGATGATCGAGGTGTCGGCGACGAACCGTACCGCTGGACCCCGCAACGGCCGCGGTGCCCATCGGGCTGCTGCCTCGTCGAG
>JBCBDK010000452.1:0-3730 GCA_038529675.1 Actinomycetota bacterium | reverse complement strand
ACCACGGGGTCGCTGCGCACGCGCCGGTCAGTGCCTACGCCTCCGACGTGACCGCGGCGATGGTCGCCGCGTTCGACCGCGACGTCGCAACGATGAGCGTCTTCGCCCGTCACGTCGGCGCCGGGCTCGAAGTCGTCGACGTCGGCGTCGGGCAACCGACCGGCGACATCCGCCACGAGTCGGCGCTCACCCCCGAGCGATTCGACGACATCACCCGGCTCGCGTTCGACACGGTCGACGCACTGGACACCGATCTGCTCGTCCTCGGCGAACTCGGCATCGGCAACACGACGGTCTCCGCTGCGATCGCGAGTGCGCTGATGGGCGGCGAGGTCACGTCGTGGGTCGGCCCCGGCAGCGGGGTCGAGGAAGACGGCCTCGCCGCCAAACGCGATGCGGTGCAGACCGCACTCCGGCGGATCGCCGGAGTGATCGATCCGCTGGAGATCCTCCGCGAGGTCGGCGGCGCCGAACTCGTCGGGATGGCCGCCGCCGTCGTCGCAGCCCGGCACCGTTCGATCCCCGTCGTGCTCGACGGCTACATCTCGACCGCGTCGGCCCTGCCGCTGCAGATGACCGACCCGTCCGCACTCGACCACTGCATCGTCGGCCACTGCTCCTCCGAGCCCGGCCATCGGCTGCTGCTCGACCGGATCGGCAAGCCACCGCTGCTCGACCTCGACATGCGTCTCGGCGAGGGGTCGGGCGCCATGGCCGCAGTGCCGCTCGTCCGCCTCGCCTGCGCCGGAGTGGTCGAGGTCCCGACGTTCGGCGAGTTCTTCGGCGACGACGCGACCGTCGGCGACGACGCCACGTCGTGAGCGGCGTGCCGCCGGTCGCCCCACTCGCGGCCGCTCAGTTCCTCACGCGGCTACCGATCAGGCTTCGTGCCGCCCCCGACCTCGCGCGATCGGTGCCGTGGTTTCCCGTCGTCGGCGCCCTGATCGGTGTGTTCGTCGGAGCGATCGCCGCGGTCGGGGCAGAGCTGGTGCCGATGCCGGTCGCCGCCGCACTCGCCGTCCTGGCCGGGATTGCGTTGACCGGGGCGTTCCACGAGGACGGGCTCGCCGACACCGCCGACGCCCTCGGCGGATGGACGCCCGAACAACGGCGCGAGATTCTCAAGGACTCCCGCCACGGCAGCTACGGCGTCGCTGCGATGTCGGGCACGATCCTGCTCCGCGTCGTCTGCCTCGCCTCGCTCGGGCCAGCGGCTGCGTTCGCCGGCTCCGTCGCCGCACACACGCTCGGCCGAACCGCGGCGGTCGGTGTGATGGCAGCGGCACCACCGCCGGCGCCCTCGGGCCTGGGCGCCGATCACGTTCGCGACCTGTCGCGCCCGGCCGGTTGGCTCGGGGTCGTCGCCGGCGTCGTCATCGCGTTCGTTGCGACCGGCTGGTGGGCCGGGCCACTCGCGCTCGCCGCTCTCGTCGCAGCGGTGCTCGTGGCGCGGCTCGCCGTGCGCGCGTTCGGGGGCGTGGGCGGTGACCACCTCGGTGCGATCGAGCAGGTCGCCGAGTGCCTCGTACTCGTCGTCGTCGCCGGGCTCGCCACCCGACATGACCTCTGGTGGACGTGAGGGAGCCCGTAGCCTCGTCCGACGTGACCGCCGCATCGACCGACACCACACCGGCTGCGAGCGCGCCGATGCGACCGGTCGACTACGGCACCCAACTCGCCCGCGGCTTCGCGATGGGTGCCGCCGACATCGTCCCGGGTGTCTCCGGCGGCACGGTCGCACTCGTCACCGGCATCTACGACCGACTGATCGGCAACGTCCGTCAGGGAGCGCGTGCGCTCAAGCAGCTGGTCACCGGCGACGTGTCGGGCTTCGGTGCCACGCTGCGGCGGATCGAGTGGGTCTGGCTCGTCACGCTCCTCGCAGGCATCGTCGTCGCCGTCGGCTTGCTGTCGTCGGTCCTCGAGCGGCTCCTCGACGACGAAGCGATCGCCATGTCGGGCCTCTTCCTCGGGTTGGTCGTCGGCACGATCTGGATCGCGTGGCAGATGCTCGATCGGTCCGACCTCGCGTCCGTCCGGATCGACGTCGGCATCATGCTCGCGATCGGCGTCGCGATGTTCCTCCTGCTCGGGCTGCGGTCCGACACCGAGGTCGCCGAGGGTGTCGAGGAGGTGGTGACGCAGCCGTTCTGGGTCTTCTTCCTCGCCGGCGCCATCGCCATCTGCGCCATGATCCTGCCCGGGATCTCGGGGTCGTTCATCCTCGTCATGCTCGGCATGTACACCGAGGTGCTCGGCGCGGTGAACGACCGCGACATCGCCGTGCTGCTCGCGTTCGTCGCCGGGTGCGTCGTCGGCCTTGCGCTCTTCTCGACGCTGCTCAACCATCTGCTCGAGCGGCATCACTCCCACGTCATCGCCGCCATGATCGGGTTGATGCTCGGGTCGACCCGGGTGTTGTGGCCCTGGCCGAACGGTGTACACACGACGACCTTGTCGACCCCTTCCGGCGACATCGCCCTCCCGATCGTGCTCGCCGTCGTCGGTGCCGGCGTGGTCGTCGCGGTCGAGCGCCTCAGCACCGCCCGGAGCTGACGCGACGTGGCCGGCCATGTCCGACGGTGCGCGACACTGACGTCGTGGCGAGGTCGGCGACGAGCGAACGACAGCGGGGCTGGTTTCACGAGGTGCCACCGAACGGGATCGTGAGCCGGCCCCCGATTCGCGCGACGAACGACAACCGAGACGGGCTCGACTTCGAGCCGATCGATCCGGCGATCGAGACCACGCCGGAGCATCGAAACCTCGCTGGAGGCGATCCGACGTGTGCCGGGTGGGAGCGCCGCCCGGACGATCCGAACGTGGTGGCGCTGCGCGAGCGGCTTCGGGAGCACAATGGCATTCCCGACCTCGAGATCGTCGACCCTGCCGAGGTCGAGCGAGCTGCGGAGCTGTTCCATCGCGACGGGTTCGTCGTCGTCCGCGACGCGCTCGAGGGCGACCGTCTGGCCGCGCTCCGCGATGCCACGCTGCGGGTGGTCGACGAGATCCTCGACGTCGACCCCGTCGGTGCGGCGGGCGGCGGCGCCGGCGGGCTCCCTCATCGCTACTCCTTCGGCGCCACCTCGGGGTCGCGGCACCGGCTGCACGAACCGGCGTGGGCTTCGGTGATCGACCTGCCGACGACCACACCGATCCTCACCGAGATCTTCGGCTCGAGCACCTACGTATGCGGCGGTGGCGGCGGCGACCTCGCGCTGCCGGGGGCGATCGAGTGCCAAGGCCTGCACGCCGACAACATCTGGGCCGAGCCGCACGACCCGGTCGGCGGTCTGACGATGCGGCAGCTGCCGGTGCCGATCGTGACGATCAACTTCGCGATGGTCGACCTCACCTGGGAGAACGGTCCGATCCGCCAGATCCCGGGCTCGCAACGGTGGCTCGATCCGATCCCCAACCTGCTCGATGAGCCCCCGTGGATGCGATTCTCCACGGTCTGCCCGACGCCCGCCGGGTCCGCGATCATCCGTGACAACCGGTCCTGGCACTCCGGTACACCGAACGTTTCGGATCACGTGCGCGCACTGCCCAACATCGAGTACTACGCGCCGTGGTTCCGCAGTGAAGGAATCCATCGGTGCATGCCCCGCGATCTGTGGTCCACGCTGTCCGACCATGCGAAACGCGTCTGCCGGTACGTCGTGGCCGACCCCGATGAGACCGTGCTCGGCGCCGGGTTCACGCATCCACGCGAGGCAGCACGGAACGA
>JBCBDK010000451.1:0-3736 GCA_038529675.1 Actinomycetota bacterium | reverse complement strand
TTCAACGATCGCAGGAGCCACCCCACGAGCACACCGATGGCGGTGAAGGCGATCGCCCACACGAGGAACTTGAGCAGGGTGTACGGCACGGTTCGGTCTCTCGTTTCGATCGATCGGGGCGCTGGTGTGGTCGAAGTCGGCGGGTGATGGTCGGGTCAGGTGGGTTGGACGGCGACGACGAACTCGACTCGACGGCTCGCGTCCTTGTCCTCGACGCCGTCGACCAGGATCGGCTCGGACTGACCCCGGCCTTCGGACGAGAGCGTCGCCGGATCGAGCCCCTCGCCCGTCAGCGCCGCGAGCACGGCCGCTGCACGGAGCTCGCTGAGCTGCTGGTTGGTGTCCGGCTGACCATCGGAGTCGGTGTGACCGACGATCGCGATCGTCACGCCGCCCAGTGTCTGGGCGCGGGCCGCGACCTGCTCCACGATGCCGACGGCCTCGGCCGTGAGGTCTGCTGAGTTGGGTTCGAACGTGATCGGGTTGAGCCGGACGAACTCGTTCAGCTCGTCCTCGAGCGCCTGTGCGGACGCTTCATCGGCGTCGGCCCGCACCGTCAGTTCGGCATCTGCGTCGAGTTCGTCGCCGAGCGCCTGGAGCGCAGCCAGTTCGTCATCGCCGAGGGTGACCCCACTGACCGCCAGGTCGGATCCGGTCAGCGTGGCCATGCCCGAGACGAGGTTGGCAGGCATCGAGTCGAGCACGCGCGCGAATCGGTCGACGTCGGCATCGGCGACCGCTGATGGATCCTCGGCGTCGACGACGAGCTGGTCGTCGATGTTCGACGGATCGACCCGACCTTCGAGCGCCGCGAGCAACGCCTCGCGCTGGGCCTCGGAGGCGACCGTGCCGATCAGGATGAAGCGCCCATCGACGAGCTCGGCGACGACCTGAGGATCAGGCTCGGCCAGGCCGAGGTCGAGGTCGGAGGGCAGCAGCACCTGATCGATGGCGTGGACGAGGCCGTTCGAGCCCTCGATGTCGAGTTGATCGGGGTCGGGTCGGGCCACGACGCCGCCCGATGTCAGCGTCGGCGAGTCCTCGTCGACGTCCACGACGACGGTCGACCCGTCGAGCATCTCGAGGTCGCCCGACGCAAGATCGGAGCTGGCGACACGTCCACTGGTGACATGACCGAGCAGGACGCGCTCGACCAATGCGTCGTTACTGGTCAGCGCGACGAACGCGTCGGAGCCGAGCGCCTCGAACGCCGCGTCGAAGGCCGCGTCGGTCGGCGCGAACACGGTGAAGGGTCCGTCGCCGCCGAGCGTGCGATCGAGGCCGGTCGAGGCGAGCAGCCCGGCGAGCTGGCTGAACTGCGGGTCGTCGCCGACGAGCGTCGCGATGCTGTCGAGCTCGGGTTCGGGCACGGTGGTGGTGGGAGCGGTCGTCGTGGTGGGTGCGACCGTGGTCGATGCCACTGTGCTCGGGGCAGTCGTGTCGTCGACGGGATCGGCCTCGGCAGCGGCCGGGCGGCACGACCGGTCGAGGTCGAGCGTCCGGACGCCCCACTCGTCGAGCGCGAGCGCCTCGACCGCAGCTGCGTCAGCGAGCGGTTCGTCACACTCCAACGTGCCGTCCTGACCGCTGAACGTGATCGACACCCCGGTCAGACCGGCAGCATCGAGTTCGTCGCCGACCCGGTCTTCCAGATCGTCCTCGACCCAGTCGATCACGAACGGGGCAGGGATCAAGAATGTGAGAACGAAGAGCACTGCACCCAGCCCGATGATGCGACGGCGGTAGCGTCGCTGGTGGTGCTCGATGGCAGGGCTCATGACCGGCCTACGTTCGCAGGTCGGATCGGACGATTCAATCTTCATCATCGATTCGTCACCTGCATGCCACGAGGACGTCCGCATCCACCAGTAGGAGTTCGATCGATGTCAGCAGCATCCCCCCACCAGGGTCCGCGCACGGTCCGCGCGCTCGATCGACGCACCTTTCTCGCGGGTGTTGCAGCGGCCGGCGTGCTCGCCGCATGTGGCGACGACGACAGCGACACCGCAGATGCGGACTTCACCGACGAGTTCCCCGACACCGTCCAGGCCGGTGGCGGCGAGTTCATCATCGTGCAGCGGATCCCACCGGACATTCTCGTGCCCGGCACCGTGCGCTACCCGATCCAACTCAGCCGGAACGCCGAGTTCGTGAACGACGGGCCAGACGAGCTTCGGGCCGAGTTGGCCGACCTCGGCGGCAACCCGCTCGGTCAGTCGGTCGTCGCCGCCCGACGCGACGTCACGCCGGCTGCGTACTACGACTTCCGCGTCGACATCGACGAGCCGGACTTCTATCGGCTGCTCATCGAAGGCGGTCCGACCGATGGGGTCGCCTTCCAGGTGCTCGCACCGGAGGAGGTCCCGATCCCGCAACCGGGCCAAGTCCTCCCCGGCTTCGACACGCCGACCGTCGCCGACGACGGCGGGCTGGAGGCGATCTGCACGCTCGACCCGCCGTGCGACTTCCACTCGGTGACGCTGTCGGACGCACTGAACACCGACAAGAGCGTGGCGTACCTCGTCGGGACGCCTGCGTTCTGCTCGACCGGGACCTGCATCCCTGCGCTCCAGGCGCTGATCGAGGTGATGCCCGACTTCGCCGACACCACCGTGGCGGTGCATGCCGAGGTGTACCTGGACTCGACGGCCACCGAGCTCGCACCCGCGATGGTGGCGAGCGGCCTGCGGTTCGAGCCGGCGCTGTTCATCACCCGACCCGACGGCACGATCAGCGAGCGGCTCGACGGCATCTGGGACGACACCGAACTGCGCGAGGCCCTCGAGCGCGCACTGGCCTGACGACCCGACGTCGAGTCGGGCACGCGCCCACGAACCGGCGGTCAGGGTGCGATCGTGAACGATCGAGCGATGCCGGCGAAGATGCAATCGGTCTCGCCGTAGTTGGCGCCGATGACCAGGCTCTCGCCGTCGACGCCGATGTACTCGCCCGACGCCGAGAAGACGAAGCCTTCGTCGATGTCGTTGTCGACGTCCGGAGGACCGCCCACCAGCGCCGACTCGCTGAACATCTCCCGTTCCTCGCCCGGTGTGCTCGGAAGCAGGAATGGGTCGTCCGGGTCCTCCACGGTGCCCGGGTCGCCGTCGAAGCTGTCGTTGCCGTCCATCACGACGTCGTCCTCCTCGGCGGTGGCGGCCAGCAACCGGGCGTCGACGAGATCGGAATCGTCCGGGTTCTCGGGGTCCTCGGGCACGAACACGCAGGTCGCCTCCAAGGACAACGCGCCGTTGGTCACGATCGTCTCGGTCTCACCGAGGTCGATGCCGATCACGAATGGCGTCTCCGTCGGGGCGGCGGCCGCAGCAACCTCCAGCGCACCGACTCGATCGTCCAGCTCCGACAACGAGGCCGACGAGAAGTACCCGTTGACGTCGATGATCAGATCGACGGTGCCGGCGAGGTTGAACACGTCGAAGCTGCCGGTGTCGCTCAGCGACGTGATCACCGCGTTCGGGGTGGGCGGCTGGCCGGGCACCAGGTTCAAGCTGGATACGTCGGGAAGGTCCCCGCCGGGGAACACCGACACGAACGTCGGCTCGGTCGCGCCGAGGCCGGTCACGTTCAACGACAGGCCGACCGCATCGGTCGGGATGGTGCAGTTCCCGTTCGTTCCGTGGGCAGCGAAGGTGACGGTCTCGTTCGCGCCGAGCGCATCCTCGTCATTGACCTGGAACTCCTCGCGCGTGTCGGCGAGACGGCACGGTTCGATCGGAAC
>JBCBDK010000450.1:0-3740 GCA_038529675.1 Actinomycetota bacterium | reverse complement strand
AGCTGCGGCCGGCCATGCGCCGGTCGGGCGTCTCAAGAACTCTGCGGCAGCCCGTATCGGCGCGAGCGACGCAGATGAGCCAGTCGTCGATCCCTACTGAGCAAGCCGGTTCAGGCACAGCGCCTGCTCCCGGCGTTCCCGATTGCTCCCAGCGCTGGAGAATCTAACTACGGAGGGTGCAACGAGCGTCGCGGTGAGGTTGGTGCCCTTCGGTCTTGAGCGAGTCGCCACAATGTCGCGTCTCGCGCTCGGTGCCTCGCCCGCGCCCGGGTTGGTCAGGGCGCGCTGACCCATGGCAGGCCGGCGACCATGAAGCCAACCAGTTGTTCGAGCCCCGAGCGGCTCGGGTTGGAGCGGGCCACCGCCGAGAGCGCGGCGAACTGGCCAAGGACGTACTGAACCACGGACTCGGGATCGGTCGAGGGGTCGAGTTCGCCCTCGGCGATCGCCTGACCGGCACGTTGGTGGAGGAGGGTCAGCGTTCGCTCCTGCAGTGTGTCGAGCGTGGTGGCGATGGGTCCGGTCGTGAACTGGCCGCTGATGGCGGTATCGGTCAGGAAGCAACCAGGGGGGAGGTCCTCATCGACCATGCGGTCGATGTTGAGGGCGAAGCATCCCTGGAGCGCGTCGCGCAGGGTGGTGGCCTGTTCGAGGAGGTCTTCGCCCGGGCGGATGTAGGTGCGGTAGTAGGACTCGAGCGCGGCGGAGAAGACACCGTCCTTGTCGCCGAGGGCTCGGTAGAGCGTTGGTTTCGAGATGCCGAGTTCGGCTGCGACCTGGTCGAGCGTCAGTCGGGCGTAGCCGCCGTTCCAGAACAGTCGGACGATGACGGGCATCGCTTGCTCGATGTCGAGTGCTGAGGGTCGTCCGGCTGGCATTTCGTACTCTCCAGTAAAACAATTCCTTGACAGGCAAGGATGGTGGCTTCAGTGTTGCGTACTGTTGAGTACGAAATCAAGGGTCGGAAGCCATCAACGGGCGCTTCCGACACGAGGAACGCGACGTCAGGGGCAGTGCCGATGACACGATCATGGACCATCCGACCGGGTCACGGCGTGCAGTCGCTGACCTTGACCGAACACACGCCGGCTCCGGTCGATCCGGGGCAGGTACGCGTGTCGCTCGAGGCGATGTCGCTCAACGCACGTGACCTGTTGATCGCAATGGGCCAGTCGCCGATGCCGTCCGCCGACGAGGTGACCCCCCTCTCGGACGCCGCCGGGACCGTCACCGAGGTCGGCGTCGGCGTGCACCGGGTGACGCCGGGGGACCGGGTCGTCGTCGCCTTCAACCCGGCCCACCAGAGCGGCGCCTACGAGCCCTACATGGCAACCGAGGCCCACGGCGAGCTCCGGCCCGGCCTACTCGCCGACGAGGCCGTCGTCGACCAGATGGCCCTCGTCAAGCTCCCCGACACCATTTCCTTCGAGCAGGCAGCCTGCCTGCCGTGCGCTGGCGTCACCGCATGGAACGCCCTGTTCGAGTCCGGACCGACGCGTCCGGGTCAGGCCGCGCTGGCGACCGGCACCGGCGCGGTGTCGTTGATCGCGCTACGACTGGCCAAGGCCGCCGGGCTGCGGTTCGGCATCACGTCCTCCAGCGACGCCAAGCTCGAACAGGCCGAGGCCATGGGTGCCGACTTCGGCGTGAACTACCGTGCCAACGCCGCCTGGCACGAACCGGTGCGGGACGCAACCGGCGGCGTCGGCGCCCACGTTGTGCTCGAGACGGCCGGGCCGGCATCGGTGGCAACGTCGATCAAGGCCGCAGCCCCCGGCGGTCGGGTCGCCCAAATCGGTTTCAAGGCGACCGACGGCCCGCCGCTCAGCTTGCTGGACATGGCGGTCGGGGCGGTGTCGCTCGTGCCGATCATGGTCGGCTCCCGGTCCATGCTGCAACGGCTCGTCGATCACGTCGCCGTCAACGATGTTGTTCTGCCGATCGACCGCACCTTCGACTTCGCCGACGCGGCGAAGGCCTACGACGCCCTGGCCGAGGGAACCGCCTTCGGCAAGATCACCATCACCAACCCCGGAACGGATCGACCATGACCATGCCTCTGCAAGGACGAAGCGCGCTCGTGACCGGCGGCAGCCGCGGGATCGGCGCCGCCATCGCCACACGGCTGGCCGCCGACGGTGCTGCTGTGACCCTCACCTACGGCGGATCCAAGGAGGCCGCTCACAACGTCGTCGCCGCGATCCAAGACGCGGGTGGCTCGGCCCGGGCGATCGCCGCCGATGCACGAGAGCCAGGAGCCAGCGCCGCAGCGGTCACCGACGCCCGCGAGCACCAGGGCGGCCTCGACATCGTCGTCTCGAATGCCGGCATCAACATCGTCGAACCGCTGCCAAACATCGCGGATGAGTCCTACGAGGCCGTGTTTGGAGTGAACGTCCGGGCCCCGCTCGAACTGATCCGGACCGCCGCGGGCGTGATGGGAACGGGTGGTCGAATCGTGGTCGTGAGCGCGACGATCGCCAACAGCTACTTCGCTCCCGGACTCGGGCTCTACGGCGCGAGCAAGGCGGCGGTGAACGGCTTCGTGCAGGGCTGGTCACGCGACCTCGGACCGAAGGGCATCACCATCAACGCCGTCGTGCCGGGGCCCATCGACACCGACATGAACCCAGCCGACAGCGACTTCGGCTTGAGGCTCCACGACATGGTCCCGCTCGGCCGTCACGGCCGACCTGAGGAGGTCGCCGCCCTCGTGGCCTTCCTGACCGGCCCCGAGGCCGGCTTCATCACCGGCGCCCGCATGATCATCGACGGCGGCATGACCGCCTGACCCGGCGGCGCCGAAACCCCCCGATCCCAACCGAAGTGGAGAGAAGCCATGAATGACCAGCACATGATCGAAAACGTCCTGACAACCTACTTCGCGGCGGCCAATGCCGGTGACGCCCAAGGTCTGGCGGCGCTCTACGCCGATGACGCCGTCCTGCTCCCCGGTGACATGCCAACCGCCCAGGGTGTGGCCGACATCGAGGCTTTCTACGCCGGGGCCTTCGACCAGCTCCAGCTCGATATCGAGATGGACCTGCCGGCAACGATCGAGGTCGACGGTGACCTCGCGCATGCAACGACAAGCTCAACCGGGACCAGGTTGATCCGAGCCACCGGCGACACGATCCCCGAGAACAACCGCGAGCTCTGGGTCATGGCCCGACAGGGGGCCGACTGGAGGATCGCCCGCTACATGTTCAACAAGTCCGACACGATGCCTTCGACCTGAGCGGAACAACGCTCGACAACGAGGCATCCGGTGTTGTCGATCTCGTCGCACGAGCCAGCCCGGTTTCCGAACAGGTCGGTAGCGACTCGCCGTGCCATCACCGAGCTGCTCTGCAGCGACGCCGAACGCGCACGGCTGCAGCGTGGGATCGGCGTTGCCGGACCGGACCTCGGCCGCTGAGTACACTTCACGTCACGAGACCAGATCACCGGGAGGACGGTTGGCGCGGTCGAAGGCCGAACTCAAGGCACTTGTCCAAGAAGAGATCGATCGGCGGGCCGAGGACATCGTGCGAGTCAGTGCCGCGATCCAGGCCCACCCGGAGACGGGGTTCTTCGAACATCGCACCGCGGACGTCGTCGCCCAGGAACTACGGGGCATGGGACTGTCCGTCGAGACCCAGCTGGCCAGAACCGGGGTCAAGGCAACGATGCGCGGACACGCCGATGGTCCCACCGTCGGCATCCTCGGCGAACTCGACTCACTGATCGTTCCCGACAGC
>JBCBDK010000449.1:0-3745 GCA_038529675.1 Actinomycetota bacterium | reverse complement strand
GACGAGCGGCAATGGCGCGGTCGAGTCGGCACGAGAAGCGAACCGAGCAGTAGCTGCATACGTCTCGACCCGCGTGTTCAACTCGACGTCACCGCTGATGGCGGAAGGCCTGAGCTTGCCGGCGTCCGCGCCGAAGTCCCGGCCACGAGTCTACGTCGCATCATCCTTCGCCACCCTCGCCCAACGGTGGCAGACCCGGCTGGTCACCATTGCGCTTGAAGGACTTGGCGGCCGGGCGTTCTCCCCGTCACGCGACGTCGGCCCGCTCACGGAGCCCGAGGCGACCGCGATGGCTGACCTCGAAGGCCTTGAGCAGAGCGACTCGATTCTGGTGCTCGCCGATGACGCAGGCGCAGGCCCACACTTCGAAGCGGGCTGGGCGCATCGAGACCAGATCCCTACCGTCGTGTACTCGACCGCGACGGTGGACGACCGGTACACGATGCTTCGCGGCACCGGCGCCACGATGGTCCCAGACTTGCCGACTGCGATCTACCGAAGCATCTGGGAAGCCATGGCAAACGTCGACTCGTGACCTCTACCGTGCTGCTCTGTTCCGGCGGGCTCGACTCAACGGCCGTCGCACACATGATCCGTCCATCCGTGGTGCTCTTCGTCGATCATGGGCAGAACGCTCTGAACGCAGAACGTCGAGCATCGCAATCCGCAGCCCACGATGTTGGCGCATCGTTCGATGAGCAGCGAGTCCATCTTCGGGCTGTCCAGCTCGGCGAGACGGCCGGTGGGACCGCCTTACCCGACAGTCCGACGCCAGAGTGGTTCCCCTTTCGGAACCAACTCCTGATCACCGTGGCAGCAATAGTCGCAGCCAGCGCCGGCGCTCAGAGGATCGCGATCGGCATCACTGCGGATGATCGCATCCGCCACCTCGACGGCTCGGCAGAGTTCGTCGAGAACATTGGGCGACTGGTGAAGCGACAGGAACGAGGCATGGAGGTCGTGGCCCCCGCCATCGACCTCGAAGCGACGGAACTCATCGAGCGGTCCGGAATCGACGAGCGATCGGCCCGAATGTCGTTCTCCTGTCATCGAGCTGACCTCGCATGTGGCCGGTGTTCAAGCTGTGTCAAACGAGCAGCGGCTCTCGACGCGGTCTATCGGCGGGGACAGCCGAGCACGTGAAACTGCCTCCATCGTTGACGAGGGACCTCGACACCGCTTCCTGTCGGTTGAGGCCCGCTCCGACCTCGTGCTCTCACTGAGCGTGCCCCTCATTGAGCAGGACCAGCGTCTCCTCCTGCCCATCTTCCCAGTACGTGACGACGAGAACACCGGGAGTGACGCCATCACCGACATCGAGCGCAATATCGACGGCAACCTCGCAGCCCTCGGCGAGTGCCTGGCGCCACGACCGCTCAAGACGAGCGAATGCGCTGACGTTGAAGTTCGCCGACTGAGGAAACAGATTGGGTCCAGACGGGAACCCGCCAAGACTGACCGCAATGATGTGACCACCGTGGGCCGCCGCCAGCGATGTCGAGAGATGTCCGACCGACCCTTGAACACGATCATGTCGCACCCGCTCGGCTAGCGGGACAAACCGTAGCGAGCCGCGCACGCGGGCCGGCATCGCCGTCTCGTCAGTCAGATACTCGAATCGTCCGTGGACGTACGTGGTGTCAGGCAGTAGGTCGTCGTAACCGAGCGGCTGGTCATCAGTCAGCCGTACCGGCGCCCGCCTGGTCAACGGGTTGGCGACTCCACCATCAGGTCCCGCCGTTGGGCGGAGCGGCTCGGCGTGGAGTGGGTTCGTCACCGGCGAGGCATCTAGTGATCGTGGTCGCTCTACAGGACGGTCTCGTCTCCGTCAAACGACTAGAACGGTCGATTCGCAACCGACAACGTCGGTGCGGGTGAACACGAGCTCTCGGGTGGATCGTCGCCGGCGGGATGAGCCGTCCACAGCCGCCCCGAGCCCCACAGGGCGAGCAGTCCCGGAGCGTCGTCCGCGGATGTGGCGTCATAGATCGCCTCCGCGACGACGCAACGATCGTCGTGCGCGGCGCGAAGTGTCCGGTCGACTGCTTCGACCACCCAGATCATCCTCGACATCCGCGTGAACCTCAGGCGCGCAAGGAGATGCGGGTTGGTGTCGGCACGCCTCACGAGGCGTGCCTTGAAGTCGTTCTGCGAGATGGCGTATGTCCGGAAGCCGGCGTCGCCACGACGGAGGGCTTCCGACAGTGGATCGTTCTCGCGGGCCTTCTCGATCGCGTACGCAGCGAACGCAGGGATGAGCTCGCGAGCCGCCGCTTCGGCCGCTTCTGGCTGCAGCCAGACGTCGCGCGGGACGGGAGCAAGGATGGTTTCCCAGGGCCCGTAGATCGCTCCGGTGTCTGGGTCCTCGTCGGCCAAGATGTTGTCGACCCGCAGGTACGGTCCGCGTTGGTCATCGTGGCGCACGAACTCGATCCACTCTCGATCGTTGCGTTGCGTGCGCTGGTAGCCGCATAGCACGAACGCGTGATCCTTCGTTCCAACGAGCACGGGGTAGGCACTGTTGAGGTACCGACACGCGACCGAGATTGCGCGGTGATCCCACGTCCCTGGGTGGGCGTTGGTGTCGTGTCCGACCGGAAGTGGACGCGTCTTGTCCGGCGTGGGCATCTCGCCCATCCGGTACTGGATCGGTGGCAGACCAAAGCCGTCGAGGAGGCTGGACAGTTGCGTGACGGTCAGCCCATCAGACGGGAGCATTCGGCCCTGGGCGGTGGAGCGATCGGCCAGAAGTGAGAAGTCGGCTACCGACCGGCGGTGGACGTCGTCCTCCCGACGGAACGCTGTGAAGTGGCACATCCAGGCCGCCGCCTGCGCGCATCGCCCGAGCTGCTTGTCCTGCTGCATGAACGGGACGCCCACGATGCGGTACTCCTGGCCGAACAGGTGGACCAGGTCTGTGATCGCGGTGGTCACGGCGTCGGCTAGGTCAGGCGGAGGGCGCAACACGGTCCGTCCGACGCGGCCCAGCTCGTGTGGACGGATCGTCACGTAGCCGACACATTCGATCTGCTCGGGAATATCGGCGAGCTCGTGGGTCGCGAAGGCCGTGTCGAAGAACAGCAACCGTTGCGCGCCGTCGGGGACCGTCAGGAACGTCTGCGCGAAGAATGCGTAGTACTCGCTGCGATAGTCGTCGTCGTGGTAGTCGTGTTCGACAACTACGCAGCGTGCGCCACCAGCGCGCGCAACCTCCAGACACCGCTCGAGCGGCCGCCGGGGCCTGCCCGGGTAGCGGTCGAGCAACGACTTCCAGTCGTCGTCGCTATCTAGTGCCAGGACCTCTGCGTCCGCACTCGGATGGCCAGGTTCGGGCACGGGTGGTCAGCCGAAACGAAGCGTCGCCGATGCTGCCTTGACGTTGCGTCGTGATCGAGCCATGCGCTCGAGATGTGCGTGAAGTTCCTCGCGTGCGTCGCTGTCGAGCAGCTGCTCTGGATGCTCCAGCGGCGGTCGAGCATCACCTGGAGGATCGCTCGGTTGATCACTCATCGTGCACACCGTTACCCCCTTACGGTTGCGGGTGACTCCCGGGGCGAAGTTTGGCGGCGCGTCTCCAGGCCAACCGGGTGTCGACGTCGGGGAAGCGGCCGTGCCTGATGCGAACATCAGCTGCTCGGTTCGTCGCAGTCTGGAAGCTCGTCGAGATTGTTGGCGGGGGAGTTGTCCCGGTCGGTGCGTAGGTACGGTCCGTTGGCTCCATCAACGACATGGATCTGGGTCGGAC
>JBCBDK010000448.1:0-3756 GCA_038529675.1 Actinomycetota bacterium | reverse complement strand
GTGGGCGGCGACTCGGCCTGGTCGATGAACAGCAACTCGGCCTCGGCGAGGTCGCCCGTGATCCGATACGTCAGGACGAGGTCGCCGTCGGCGGGGACGTCGACCGAGTGGTCGACGAGTTCGAGCGTCAACGAACCGGGCCGGAGCGTCGGTCCGTCGGCGTCGGTCGAGTTCTCGTCGGTCTCGTCGTCGGTTTGGCGAGGTGCGCTCTGCGCGGTTGCGAGCGGCGCCGTCCCGACCGACCCGGTCACGACGGCCACACCGACGATGACGGTAATGACGGCGATCACGGCGATGACCGACCGCGTGCCGAGACGACGTCGTGCCCGGATGCGACGTCGGGTCATCGACGGCGCTCCATCACGACGAGCTCGTCGCGTCGGCGATGGAATCCGAGCGACCGGTACAGTTCGAGCGCGGCGTCGTTGTGGTCACCGGTGTTGACCAACGCAGTGTTCGCGCCACGTCGTTGGAGCCAGGAGAGCGTGTCCGCGACGAGGAGGCGGGCGACACCCCGTCGGCGCGCATCGGGTCGGACCGCCACTCGTTGTACGTAGCCGACCGATCCGGCGAGCCCGGTGATGGCGAAGCCGACCGCCGTACCGCCGTCGTACGCGAGGCGGCCGCGGTGGCGTGGTGTGGCCGTGGTGATGTCGCCCAGCGTGGCGGCGGTGTTGGCCCAGCCTGCGGGAAACGCAGATCGGTCCAGCTCGGCTGCGATCGCGAGACGTCGAGCACCGAGGCGGCGCAGTTGCACCGTCGCCTCGTCGGGCCCGGGTTCGGTGATCGGTCTCGGCCGTCGCGATCCCATCGGTGTCGGCCGCATCGGTCTCGTCGGTGTCGGTGTCGGCCCGCCAGGTGCGGGGCCGCGGGCGACGTCGATGCGGATCGGTACGACGCGATCGATGCGCCGTTCGAGCAGCGCGAGGCGGTCGCACACGTCGTACCCGGCGGCGGCGAAGGGCTCGCGACTTCCCGGGAACAGTGCGCTGGTCCGGATCCGCGTCACGGCCGGGTCGGCGTCGAACGCCGTCGCCGTGAGGCGGTTGATGTCGGCGACCGTCGGGACTCGGGTCACGTCGAGAACGACCAAGTGGGCGATCGTTGCGTCGTCCGGCCACTCGCGGACGTCGGCCACGAAGGCCGACGCGTCACGTCGCGACGACCCGGTCGAGCGTGCGCGCAGCGAACACATCGATGATCACGCTACGGCAGCACACGACACGAACACGGGCGATCCCCGCCCGCGGATCCCTACGCTGCTGGTCGTGATCCCCGAGCGATTCGATCCGGTGCTGCGCGAGGTCGCGCCGCTCGCCGAGCGGTTCGGAGCGGCCGGACACCGCCTGCATCTCGTCGGCGGTACGGTTCGCGACCTGCTGCTCGACGTCGGCGACTCCGGCGCGGAGGACTTCGATCTCGACTTCTGCACCGACGCCCGACCGGCGGACATCAAGCGCTGCCTCGAGGGGTGGGCCGATGCGATCTGGACCCAGGGCGAGAAGTTCGGCACGATCGGCGCGCACAAGACCAACGACGCAGGGTTGCGCCGCACGTACGAGATCACGACGTACCGGGCCGAGGCGTACACCGACGAGTCGCGCAAGCCACACGTCGTGTTCGCCGACGACGTGGAGGCCGACCTGTCCCGGCGTGACTTCACGGTCAACGCGATGGCGCTCGAGCTGACCGGCGATAGCGCGGCACCCGAGCTCGTCGACCCCTTCGATGGTTCGATCGATCTGCTCCGGCGCCAGCTCCGCACGCCGCTGGGGCCCGACGTGTCGTTCAGCGACGACCCGCTCCGCATGCTGCGTGCGGCCCGCTTCGTCGCTCGGTTCCAGTTCACGCCGACCGACGAACTGGTCGCCGCGGTTCGAGACATGGCGCCGCGCCTCGAGATCGTGTCGGCGGAGCGCATCCGCGACGAGCTCGACAAGCTGATCGTGGCCGAACACCCTGCGGCGGGTCTGTGGTTCCTCGTCGACACCGGCCTCGCCGAGCAGTTCCTGCCCGAGCTGCCGAACATGCGCCTGGAGCACGACCCGATCCATCGGCACAAGGACGTGCTGACCCACTCGATCGCGGTGGTCGAGAACGTCCGCCCGCCGCACGAGTGGCCGTCGATCGCTTCCGGCGAGCGCGAGCCGTTCGACTTCCGCATCACCCGGTTGGCAGCGTTGTTCCACGACATCGGCAAGCCGAAGACGCGCGGTCATCAGCCGGGTAAAGGCACGACGTTCCATCACCACGACATGGTCGGGGCGCGCATGACCCGCAAGCGGATGAAGGCGCTGCGGTACTCGTCGGCCGACATCGACGCGGTGTCGGAGCTGGTTGCGCTCCATCTCCGGTTCCACACCTATTCGATGGGGTGGTCCGACTCGGCGGTGCGTCGGTACGTGCGCGATGCGGGCGACCTGCTCCAGGAGCTGAACGTCTTGACCCGGTGCGACTGCACGACGCGCAACGAGAAGAAGGCGCGCCGGCTGTCGCGGCGGATGGACGAACTCGAGGAGCGCATCGCCGAAGTTGCTGCCGCTGAGGAACTGGCTGCGCTGCGCCCCGAACTGGACGGCAACCAGGTCATCGAGCACCTGGGTGTGCCACCCGGCAGGGTCGTCGGCGAGGCGATGAACTTCTTGATGGAGATCCGGCTCGAGGAGGGGCTCGTCGGTGACGTCGAGATCCGCCGCCGCCTCGACGACTGGTGGGCCGCTCGCACCTGACCCCAGTTGGATTCCTGCTCGGGGACGGAATCCAACTCTTCGTGCGGGTGTTGGATTCTTGCTCGGGGACAGAATCCAATGTTGGATTCTTGCTCGGGGACGGAATCCAACACTGTCCCGTGACGGTGGGTCTGCACGACGTATGGTCACGAGCCGTGACCGACGGCCTGCTCGCGATCTTCCTGGTGATCGGCTTCGGGCTGCTCGCGATCGCGTCGATCCTGCTCGTGACGATCGACGCGCGGCGCAACCGTGGGCGGCTCGACCAGTCCCACGCCGAACTTCGTGCCACGCACGACGCGGTGCGATCGTTGCTCGACGGCCTCCCCGACGCCGTGCTGCGCCTCGACGCACGCGGCATCGTCACGTCGGCCAACACCCGGGCGAGCGAACTGACCGGTCGGTCGGTGGAGTCGCTGATCGGCCGATCGTTCCTCGGTTTCGTCGCCGAGGCCGACCGCGACGGGATCACCGCCCGCTGGCGCCGGCTCGGCCTCGGCCGTGAGAACCTCGGAGACGAGCTCGGTGACACCGACGGGGCCAACCTCGATGACGTCGGTGAAGGCCGAGAGGTCACCGGCGTGCTGTTCGAACTGGTCGACGAGCACCGAGCGACCCATCTGGTGGAAGCGAGCCTCCACCGACCGCCGATCGAGCCGACCTCCGACGACGCCCACGATCCGGTCGGGATCGTCGTGATCCTGCGCGACGTCACCGATCGCGAACGCAGCTCCGCCGCACTCGAGGCGGCCCGCACCCGGTTCCAGCAGGCGTTCCACTCTGCGCCGACCGGCATGGCGCTCGTCCGGCTCTCCGACCACCGGATCGTCGACGCCAACCAGGCGCTGGCGGACATGCTCGACCACTCGCGCCGCTACCTGCTCGGGCGCTCGATGCGCGAGATCACCCACCCCGACGACCTGCGAGCGGCTGCACCCGAACGCGCCCGACTCGAACTCGGGATCGACGACGGCTATCAGCTCGAACAGGTAGCGGCGCGAGTGGTCGAGCATGTCCGCCAGCGCCT
>JBCBDK010000447.1:0-3787 GCA_038529675.1 Actinomycetota bacterium | reverse complement strand
GTCGGTGATGACGATGCCGAGGTCGATACCGGGCTTGGTGATGTCGAGCGCCATGGCGTCAACGTAGACGAGTGGGCCGGCCCGGCGCTCCGGCGGCATGATCGGAGGATGAGTCCGCCCTCCATCTCGCTGCTCGGCATCCCGTGGGACGCGAACTCGTCGTACCGCTTCGGCTGCGCCGACGGGCCTCGTGCGATGCGCGCCGCATTGCACTCGGGCTCGGGCAATCACGCCAGTGAGGCGTCGGTCGAAGTCGTGCCGCTCCTCGACGACCTCGGCGACCTGGTGCTCGAGAACACGGCGGGCTCCGTCGCCGACGCCGCCGCGATCACCGATGCCGTCGCCACCGAACTCCACCGAGGTCGATCGATCATCTCGGTCGGCGGCGACCACGCGGTGACGTATCCGATCCTCCGGGCGTTCCGCGACCACGTCGGCGGCAAGGGCCTCACCGTGGTGCACGTCGATGCTCACCCCGACCTCTACGACGACCTCGACGGCAACCCGCTCAGCCACGCGTCGCCGTTCGCCCGTGCGCTCGAGGACGGCTGCATGTCCACCCTCGTGCAGCTCGGGATTCGTACGGCGAACCCGCATCAGCGCGCGCAGGCGGCTCGATGGGGCGTCGAGATGATCGGCGCACGCGAGCTCGACCGCTTCGATCCGTCCGCGCTGTCCGGACCGATCTACGTGTCGATCGACCTCGACGGGCTCGACCCGTCGGTCGCGCCCGGGGTGTCGCACCACGAGCCGGGCGGGCTCACCGTTCGTGAAGTGCTCGCCGTGATCGAGTCGCTGCCGGGACCGATCGTCGGCGCGGATGTCGTGGAGCTCAATCCCTCCCGCGATCTCGTCGACATGACGGCGATGGTTGCGGCCAAGTTGGTCAAGGAGTTGACGGGGACGATCGACGCCCGTCGCTGAGCGTGGCCGCCGCTGGGCGCGACCGAGCGGCCGCCGTGGTCAGCCGAGCGGCTTCGAGTCGGCCACGTCGTGGCGCATGATGCTGCCACGCTCGGCGACCCAGTCCCGCAGCACGGCGGCGAACTCGGCGAAGTGCGGCTCGGCGAAGTGGGCGGACAGCGACGCCTCGTCGTCCCACTCCTCGTACACGTGGAGGAGGTCGGGGTCGCTGAGGTCGAACGTGAACCGATAGGCGCGGCAGCCCGACTCGGCCAACGTCGCCTCCACCATCGCCGTCGTCGCGTCGATCAGCGCGGTGCGGTCGCCCTGCTTCAGTCGCATGGACCCGGAGATGATGAGCATCTCCGGAACGTAGGGGCCGTCCGATTCGGCGGGCGTGTCGGAGCCGAGCATCGTCGGAGCGCGGTCGGCGTACGGCCACGGCTCGTTGCGCGCCGGCACGCACCGGGCGCGTTCGGTCGCAAGCAGCGAGCGAATGGTGTTGAGGACGTCGGGTTCGGCATCGGCGAGGTTGGTCGCCTCGGTCGGGTCGACGGAGAGGTCGTAGAGCTCCCACTCGTCAGGGCCGGGCGTGTCGCGATGTCGCGGCTCGATCGTGTCGGTCGAGTCGAGATGGCGGCGGCCGGGCTCGGTCCAGGTCGCGGGGTCGTCGAAGAAGCGGTTGAGCTTCCACCGGTGCCCGCGACCGTCGTCCTCGTCGGCCGAGAGCCGAACGACGAGGCCCTCGACGTTCGCACCGACGCCCTCGGGTACCCGGATCCGAAGATGATCGGGCAACTCCCCGCGATGATCGAGCGCACGTGCCATCGCGTTCGCCCCCGAGTCGCCTTCGAGGATGTTGTCGCGCGTCATGAGGTAGACGGGGCGGTGCTCGTCGGCGTCGGCGCCGTCGAGGAGTGGCGTGAGGTCGCAGCCGGGGAACGGGTGGAGCTCGCTGAAGTCGGGGCGCAGGATCTCGGTGAGTTCGTCGATGTCGGCACCGATCGCGCCGAGCAGGGTCGGCACCAGATCGACGTGCGACGTCGGCGCGTCGATCCTGGTGGGTCCGGTCGGACGGCTGCCGGTACGGGCGATCGTGAGCGGGACCCGCGTCGCCTCGTCGTACAGGTTGAACCACTTCTGATGGAGCCCGCCGTGGGCGCCGAGGAGGTCGCCGTGGTCGGAGGTGTGCACGAGCACGGTGTCGCGACCGTCGCTGGCCAGCCCGTCGATCGCGGCGCGTCGCACGCGGTCGAGCGGCCCGTCGACCTCGGCGTGGAGACGGAGGTACAGGTTCCGATATGCCTGGTCCTCGTCGTCGTAGATGCCGCGCACGATGTCGGCCGGGCCGTACGCGCTCGGGTACGCGGCGCGGAACGCCGCCTGCGCCGCCGGCTTCGTCGACAGGTCCTCGTGCGTCGTCGGTGCTGCCGGGACGTCGGGCGGGTCGAGCCGATCGTCGGGCTCGATCGGTGCGCCCTGTCGCTGCCAGGCAGGAAACATCACGATGTCGTGCGGGTTCACGAAGCTGGCCACGAGGAGGAACGGACGGAGCGCGCCGGCGTCACCGGCTGCCCGCCGTTCGTGTCGGTCGGTGAGCCACGCCACGACCCGGTCGGCAATCAGATCGTCGCGGCGGACGCCGGTGTTCGCGAGCGGCGCGCCGTGCGGCTCGGGGCCCACCCATCCGGAGAACCCGAAGGGGTCGAGCGGGTCTGCGTCGAGATACGCCTGCACTGCCTCGGGGT
Source organism: Actinomycetota bacterium (assembly GCA_038529675.1). Taxonomy (GTDB): domain Bacteria; phylum Actinomycetota; class Acidimicrobiia; order Acidimicrobiales; family Ilumatobacteraceae; genus Ilumatobacter_A. The sequence goes on along the minus strand of JBCBDK010000447.1, from coordinate 1,136 downwards.
CGACGACACCGTGTGCGTCGTTCGTCGCCAGCGCGTCGCCGGTGTCCGGGTCGAGCAGATCGGCGTGGGTGATGTGCCACTTGCCGTCGTACTGCGTGTCGTAGCCAGCGGCGCGGAGCCAGTGGCCGAGCGTCGGGACCTCGCCCGCGCGCAGCCACCGCATACGCGAGTCGTCGGCCCGCTTGCCGAGGCCGTCGGTCTGGGTGACGCCGTGGACATCGGGGTACTGCCCGGTGAAGATCGTCGGCCGGCTCGGCACGCAGGCGAGCGACCCGGTTCGGTGTTGGGTGAAGGAGACGCCGTGCTCGTCGAACCAACGCCGACCGACGAGCACGTCGTCGCGCCACGCACGTAGCTCGTCGGACTCGTACGGGGGCGCCGCGCGCTCCTCGTCCGTCATGAGGATCACGACGTCGGGCCGGCTCACGTCGACCACGCTAAGCAACGACGGCGCCAGCGCCCTCGTCGGAGCTCGGTCGTCGGGTGCTCAGTCGTCGAACGTGTCGTGGGTGGCCCGCATGTGTGCGACACCGGCGGTGACGATCTCCTCCAACACGGCGAGGTCGACGTCGGCGAGTTTGTTGATGTAGAGGCAGCTGGACCCGAGCTTGTGCTTGCCGAGGCGGGCGAGTTGCTCTTCGAGATCGTCGTGGCCCGGCATCGTGTACACGACCAGGTTGGCCTTGCGGGGCGAGAAGCCGCACAGCATGAACTCGCCTTCACGGCCGCTCTCGTAGCGATACTCGTAGCGGCCGAACCCGATGATCGAGGGGCCCCACATCTTCGGCGCGCAGCCAGTGACGCGCCCCATCAGCTCGAGGAGGACCTCGGCGTCGGCCCGCCGGGTCGGGTGTTCGACCCGGGCGACGAACTCGGCCGGCTCGACGTCGGTGGGTCGGGTGAGGTTCTCGGCCATCGCTCCAGTCTCTCATGCCGAACGCGCCGTGGTGCGGGTGGTCGACGATCGGGTCGCGGCCTGCGGGCTGCGAGCGCCGATGGCCGGACGGGTACCGTCCGATCGTGACCACCGAGGCCGCCACGGCTGACGCGTCCGGGCTCGACTCGGCCCGCGGATGGCTGATGACGGCGGCGACGTTCGTCTCCACCTTCGTGGTGTTCGGCGTGGCGTACAGCTT
>JBCBDK010000446.1:0-3793 GCA_038529675.1 Actinomycetota bacterium | reverse complement strand
CCGAGTCACGGTCGTTCGTGCCGTCGATCATCGCCCACTCGAAGCTGACGCGCCGGTTCTTGACCGACAGATAGTCGGCACAGGCGTCCAGCAGGTCGTCGATCGGGTAGCGGCGGTTGATCGGCACCAGTTCGTCGCGGAGGTCGTCGTTCGCTGCGTGGAGTGACACGGCGAGGTTGACCGGGAGCGGGAGGTCGGCCAGCCGCCGGATCCCGGGGATCAGGCCCACGGTGGAGATCGTGATGTGGCGCGCCGACAGTCCGATGTCGCCGTGGATCCGCTCGGTCGCCGCCCACACCGGGTCGAGGTTGGCCATCGGTTCGCCCATCCCCATGAACACGACGTTGGAGACGCGTCGTCCCGCAGCCTTCGCCCGTTGCGCCGCCCGCACCACCTGCTCGACGATCTCGCCGACGGTGAGGTGGCGGGTGAAGCCGGCCTGACCGGTGGCACAGAATCCGCACGCCATCGCACAGCCGGCCTGGCTGCTCACGCAGACCGTCGCCCGCTCCGGGTAGAGCATCAGCACGGTCTCGACCCGCGACCCGCCCGCCAGCTCCCAGAGGAACTTCACGGTGTCGCCTCGATCGCTGACCGACTCCGTCACCGTGGTCAAGGCGGTCGGCAGCTCGTCGTCGAGGCGGTGCCGCAGCGCTTTCGGCAGGTTCGTGATGTCGGCCGGATCGGCCAACTGCTCGTAGAGGCCGGACCACAGCTGATCGAGCCGGTACCGCGGCTCGCCCGCCAGGTGGTCGGCGAACTCCTCGCGGGTCAGGTCGTACCGGGTGACGGCTGCTGCGGCGCTCACGGGCGCGAGGCGAACTCGGCGGTCAATGCCTCGTATTGATCGATGCGGTCGTGGACGACGTCGAGGCTCGCAGTCCAGAACGCCTCGTCGGTGACGTCGAGCCCAAATGCCTCGCCGAGTTCCTCGGCGGTGTCCATCCCGGCCCGCGACAGCAGATCGTCGTAGCCGACACGGAAGCGCTCGGGATCGCTCCGATACTCCGCGAACAGGCCGAGCCCGAAGAGCAGGCCGTAGGTGTACGGCCAGTTGTAGAAGTGCGACGAGTAGTAGTGCGGCTTGAGCAGCCACATGTACGGATGCGCCGTCGATTGGTCGAGTCCGTCGCCGTAGGCGTCGGCCTGCGCCTCGGTCATCATCTCACACAGCTCGGACGCGGCGAGCGTGCGACGTTGGCGGCGGGCGAAGACCTCGGTCTCGAAGATGAAGCGTGACCGGATGTCGACCACGACCTGGTTCGTGCCCTGCAGGTCGATGTCGAGCAGCGCGAGGCGCTCGGCCTTGGCGTCGTCCCCGGCCAGCCGCTCGAGTCCGGCCTCGACGACGAGGGTCTCACAGAAGATCGACGCCGTCTCGGCCAACGCCATGGGCAGCCGGCGCTGCAGCGCTGTTCGGTCGGCGAGCGTGGTGTTGTGGTACGCGTGGCCGAGCTCGTGGGCGGTCGTCTGCGCCGACTCGGCCGAACCCGACCAGTTGAGCAACACGAGTGACCGGTCGTCGACGAACGGCATGCAGAACGCCCCGCCGGTCTTGCCGTCGCGCGGGGCAGCGTCGATCCACGACTCAGCGATCGCACGGTCGACGAGTCCGCCGAGCGTCGGGGAGTAGCCGCTGAACGCATCGCGGACGACCTTGATGCCGTCCTCCCACTCGAGCCGGCCGGAGCTGATCGGTGCCGGCGCGACCAGGTCCCACCAGGGAAGCGCGCCGGCGGCATGACCGTGGAGGCGGGCCTTGGTTCGCATCCAACGGCGGAAGTCGGGCAGCGACGCGGTGACCGCTGACTGCATTGCCTCGAACGTCGTGCTGCTCACGCTGTTCGCGAACAGCGATGCGTCGAGTGGGGAGCCCCAGTTGCGGCGTCGGTTGATTGCGTTGGCCTCGCCCTTGATCGCGTTCATCGCCGCCGCCACCGGCACCTCGATCGTGGGCCACGCCTCCTGTTCGGCCTCGTACGCGGCGCGCCGAGCGACCGGATCCGGATCGGTCGCCAGGCCACGGACCGCCGGCATCGGCATCGTGTGAACGCCGGAGGGGAGGTCCACCGGCGCCGTCAGCTGGGACGTGACCTCACGCTGGAGTCTGCTCCACGAGCCAGATCCGGTCGTCGAGAGCTCGGCGAACAGGTGCTCCTCGGCCTCGGTCATCTGGTGGTCGGCCCGATCCGACAGTCGAGTCAGCGGCCCGATGTGTTCGGCGACCGTGTCGCTGACGCCGGCGAGCGGTTCGACGCCGAGCGCGTGGACCCAGTCGGCGAGTCGCGCGAGCAGCGGGCGCAGCCGCGCTTCGACCGGCTCCAACTCACTCATCGCCGCCATCGCGATGGTGTCCCGGCTGTCGGTCGACACCGTGGCGTAGATGTACGCCCCGAGGAGGTCGAGGTCGTCGGCGACGCGGTTGTACTCGTTCACCACGCGATCGGCCGTCGCGCCGTCGTCGGCCTGGGGTGTACGGGCCTCGACGGCACGGACGTCGAGCTCGTCGAACAGTTGCACGAGCCGTTCGACATCGGCCGCAGAACGCTCCATCGCGTCACGGAACGAGCGTGACTCGAAGCTCTCGTGCACGTCGGTGACGCTCCACCGGGGGAGGTCGTCGGTCAGATCGGGCGTGGAGGTCGACGCATCGGTCATGGCCCCATCATCGCAGCAGCCGGATCCGAACGGTCGCGGTGGCGAGACTCCGTGACGTCAGCAGTCGCCGCGCCGGGCTGCGACGACACCCGCGACGTGGGGCATCGACGTGGTGAAGGCGGCGTTGGTCGAGTGGACTCCGAACCCCAGACGCTCGTACATGCGGACGGCCGCAGCGTTGTCCGCGTCGACGTACAGCAGAGCGGTGCCGATGCCGAGTCCGGCGAGATGGTCGAGTCCGGCAAGCGTCAGCTCGGAACCGAGCCCGAGCCCGTGGAACGCAGGGTCGACGGCGATCACGTAGATCTCGCCGAGTCGCTCCGACATCGGGTCGTCGGGTTCGTCCTCGTGCACCTTGGTCCAGCAGAACGCCGCCATCTCACCGTCGCGTTCGTGGATGCGAAAACCCTCCGGGTCGAACCAGGGTTCACCTTGGCGCTGACAGAACGTGTCGATCGTCCAGCCTCCCTGCTCACCGTGGTCGGCGAAAGCCCGGTTGTTCACCCCCAACCACGACTCGTCGTCGGACCCGGGTCGAAAGGCGCGGGTGTCGACAGTGGCGTGTCGGTCGGCCGGCAGGGAACGACGCATCTGATACAGCGTTCGTCCGCGCTCGAGGCCGCCGTGCTCGGCGAGCGCGAGGTGCGCGCTCGTCGGTTCGTACACCCACCAGTTCACCGCGCCGCCGCCGGACGACCGGACGACGTCGAGCGCAGCGTCGAGCAGCTCGGGTCCGATCGTGGCCATCTCGTAGCGATGGTGGGGATGGACGACGAGCTCGATCACGCTCGCTTCGTTTGCGTCGGACACCTGCGCGTAGGCGACCGGGTGATCGTGACCCGGCTCCCACGCGACGAGCCCGGCGAAGCCGCCCGTCCGACCACCGTTCACGAGGTCGAGATACAGATGGTCCGAGAGTGGGCGTCGTCCGTCGGCCCGTGACGCGGCGTCGAGCAGCTGGGTCACGACCTCGATGTCGCCGTGATCCATCTGCTGCTTGATCTCGAGACACCGCACCGAACCAACCGTATCGGCGCACCCTGCATACCGCCGGAACTGACTTGCGCCCGCGTCAGCGGTCGTGTCATGTCTCGAGATCAAGCAGCAGATGGATCACGGCGACATCGAGGTCGTG
>JBCBDK010000445.1:0-3798 GCA_038529675.1 Actinomycetota bacterium | reverse complement strand
CGTGACGACCACGCCGCGGCCCGGTGGTTGTTCGCTCGCCCGGACCTGACCGAGCAGCGGGCCCTCCTCGCGGTCGCCGGACAGGACGATGCCGGCGGGGCTTACCTCGCGGAGGCGGGCGGTGATCGGCTCGTACATCATCTTCGCTGCGCCGGCGACGCGCCGGGCCACGATCACGTGGAGGCCGACGTCGCGTCCCTGGGCGAGGAGCGGGAGGAGCGGCGAGAGCGGGTTGCCGCTCGGCGTGACGATCAGGTCGTAGTCGTCGACCACGACGTACCAGTCCGGCCCCGACCACCAGGACCGCTCGCGGAGTTGGCTCGCCGTCACGTCCGAACCGGGGAGCCGCGCGGTCACCTGCTCGCCGATCTGAGCGATCACGTCCACCGCCGCCGGCTCGGCTGCGGCGTAGTGGGCAAGGTGTGACTCGGGGATGCGTTCGAGCAGCGTGCGTCGGTAGTCGACGACGGCGATCTGTGCCTGCTCGGGTGTCGTCGTCGAAGCAAGTCCGTGGAGAAACGTCTCGAGCAACGTCGTCTTCCCGGACTCGCCGTCGCCGTACACGAAGAAGTGCGGATCGCCGACGGTCAGGTCGAGCCGCCACGGACCCATCGTGTCCTCCGCCAGCCCGACAGCGACACCGGGCTCGACCGCCCCGGCCGCCGCGCCGTTCCCGTCGGCGACATCCCCGTCCTCCTCCGTGTCGAGTTCATCGAGGTGAACGAGGTCGGGCAGCAGGCGGATCGGCGCGGCGACCGGGCCCGACCACCGCTCGGCGATGTGGTCGACTGCGACCTTGGTGGCACCGGCCAGTTGCTCCTGCGACGAGCGTCCGTCGAGTCGTGGGATGGCAACGTGTGAGAGCAGACCCGACGGGTGCAGTGCCGGGCCGGGCTGGTCCACGCGGATCACCGCTGCGCGCTTGCGGTCGATCATCGAATCGAGTGCCGAGTTCAGGCGGAGCTCGAGCCGCCCACCGATCGCGTCGAGGACGTTCGCGCGCATCTCCATCCACCGGTTCAACGTGACGACGATATGAACGCCGTAGCCGAGACCGCGAGACGCGAGGTCTGCGATGACGGGTTCGAGGGCCTCGAACCGCTCGCGGAACGCTGCCCACCCGTCGATCACGAGGAACACGTCGGCGAGATCGCCGCGATCGATCCACTCGTCGAGCTCCGACCGCTCCGACGGCGATGCTGTCGAGGTCGAGGCGGTGTCACCGTCGCCCGCGACCGGCACCGACGTCGATGCGCCTGCTCCGCGGCGGAGACGATGACGTCGCACCGTGGCCATCGAGTCCACGTCGAGCCGGCCGAACAGCGCCTCACGCTGCTCGAGCGTCGCCTCGACGTGCGCGAGCAGGCGCCGGACCCGGTCGGGTTCGAGCCGGGTCGCGACGGTGCCCACGTGGGGGAGCGCATCGAGCGACGCCAACGTGCCACCGCCGAAGTCGACGCCGTACACCTGAACCTCGGTCGGCGTGTGGGTGACGCCGAGACCGAGCGTCATCGTGCGCAGCGCCGTGCTCTTGCCGGTCTGCGGCGCCCCGGCGATCGCGAGGTTGCCGTGTGCCCCGGCGAAGTCGAGCACGAGCGGGACCTGGCGTTGGAGGCCCGGCTCGTCGATCGTCCCGATCGGCACACCGAGCGACCCGGTCCGTGGCCAGCGAGCTGCGGCGAACCCGCGACGCTCGTCGTTCACGAACCCGGCTCCGAACACGTCGTCGAGCGGGTGCTGGTCGGCCAGCGGTGGCAGCCAGATCTGATGGACCTTCGGTGCTGCGTCGGCGAGATGATCGACGATCGCGTCGAGCACCGTGCGATCCGGATCGTCGTCCTCGGCACGCTCGTCGGGCGGGATCGGGCCGGACACGTACGACGCCTGGAACCGGTCGAACGTGCTCGACCCGACCTTGAGGTAGCCGCCGCCCGGCGCCTGCGGCAGCGAGTAGGCATCGGGCGAGCCCAGCACGATCCGACTCTCCGCCGCGCTGAACGTCCGCAACCCCAACCGATACGAGAGATACGTGTCGAGGCCGCGCAGCTTGCCCTCCTCCAGTCGCTGGGAAGCGAGGAGCATGTGGATCCCGAGGCTTCGGCCGACGCGACCGATGGTGAGGAAGAAGTCGATGAAGTCGGGTTCCTGGTCGAGCAGCTCGGCGAACTCGTCCACCACGAGCACGAGATCGGGGAGTGGCTGATCGGCGAGCTCGGGCGGCAGCTTCCCCGCACGGCGCGCTGCCCGATATTCCTGCACGTTCGGAAGATTGCCGGACGCGGCGAGCAGCTCCTGGCGGCGCCGCTGCTCGCCGCCGAGCGCCGCCAGGATCCGATCGACGAGTGCCAGATCGTCGGCGAGGTTGGTCACCACACCGGCGACGTGCGGCAGCTTGCCGAGCGTGGCGAAGCTGGCGCCACCCTTGAAGTCGACGAGCACGAAGGACAACACCTCGGGCGAGTGGGTGAGGGCGAGTCCGCCGACCAGCGTTCGCAGCAGCTCGCTCTTGCCCGACCCGGTCGCGCCGACGAGCAGGCCGTGCGGGCCCATGCCGTTCAGCGCGGACTCCTTGAGGTCGAGCACGACGGGTCGCAGGTCGGGGTCGACGCCGATCGGCAGGCGCAACAGCGGGTCGCCGTCGGTGTCGATCCACCGGTCGACCGAGTCGCCGAGGCCACCGATCCCGCCGACGCCGAGCAGGTCGAGCAGGCCCGGGCTGTCGAGCACGTTCGCCGACTCGGCGGTCGGCGACAGCAGGTCGGGTGCGTGCTGCGACGTGGCACCGGCCGCCCCGATCGCGCTCAGCAGCGAGCCGAGTTCGGGCGGCCCGACGGCGTTCGATGCAAACCCCGTCCGCCCGGCGCCGATCATGAAGTCGTGCAATTCGAGCCGACCGGTCGGGCGGGGCGCGCCGACCGTGACCACACCGCCCTGCACCTCGACCGGGTCGTGGCGGCCGGCGACGAGGTAGCCCCGACCCGGCAGTGTCCGCTCGAGTCGGCTCGCCGCATCGGAACCGATCAGGTCGGTCGAGTCGGGCCCGGACCCGACGCGGAGCACCAGCCGACTCCCGGCCAGGTCGACCAGGTCGTTGAGCGTTCCGCCCTGATGGCGGCTCGTCGAGAACAGCACGTGGACGCCGACGTTGCGCGCCCGCCGCAGCAGCCGGAGCAGGTCGTCGCCGGCGGTCGGCACTACTCGGTCGATGCGATCGATGTCGTCGACGACGACCACGAGCGTCGGCTCGGGCTGTTCGTCGGCGGCTGCGCTCGCAGTTGGCGTGTCCGTCGGTGCCGTTGCCGCGCCGCGGAGCGAACCGGCAGCCGCAGCGTCACCGGGGAAATCGCTCGGCGACGAGGTCGCCGAATCGCCCAGGTGCGCAGCGCGGCGCCGTTCCCGTCGCACGAGCTCGCGGTCGAGCCCGTCGAGGAACGAGCCGAGCGTCGCCTCGTCGACGCGGGAGATGGTGTTCGCCACGTGCGGCAGCCGCTGCAACGGCGAGAACGACTCACCCCACAGCACGAAGTGCACCCGTTCGGGTCGACGGGAGGCGGCGAGTGCGACGACCATCGACGTGAGCGCCTCCGTCTTGCCCGAACCGCGCCCGCCGATCACCGCGACGTGCGGCCCGTGCGCAGCGAGGTCGAGGATCGCGGTGCCGTGATCGCTCAACCCGCCGATGAGTCGCGGCGACCCCTCGTCGACCCACCGATCGGTGATCGCCGCGGCAGTCGGTGTGGACGCCGCCGCTGATTCGGCGCGGCGCCCGGCCGCAGCATCGCCTGCCGACCCGCTCGG
>JBCBDK010000444.1:0-3798 GCA_038529675.1 Actinomycetota bacterium | reverse complement strand
CGCCTCCGTTCTCAGCTCCGGACGACAGTGTCGTCCCCGGACGTCACCGTTGGATCGTGCGCATTGCGCAGATCGGTACAACGATCGGTCCGCACCCGAGGCGCGTCGACTGCGCCGCCACGCCGCACCTCGACCCGTGTCGTCCGTCGTCGCGCCGCGGTCGGCCCCGCTTCTGCGGCCCCGCTTCTGCGGCCCCGACGATGGCCGGGCGGCCTCACATCGGTCGCTGTCCGTGTCTGTCAGCGTCGCCTCCGCTGACGGCTTTCGTCATGACGAAAGAAGTGTTGATGTGTGGCACTGCGCATTCAGGCCGCGCCGGGCGCCAACTGGTTCGCAGCTGCGACTCGAGCAGCGTCGAGGAGCCAGTCGAGTGTTTCGCGGAGCTCCGTGGCCGAGCGGGTACCTGCTGCAGCGAGATCGCGCTCGGTGTCCTCGACCGCGCACGCGAGCATGTACAGGTCATCTCGCAGACGATCCAGCTGATCCCGCGCGATCACCAACTCGTTCTCGCTCAGCTCCAGTTCGTCGGCGCGCTGTCGGTGCACCCAGTCCCACTGTCGGCACGCCTGCGAGCAGAACTTCTTCGGTCGCCCACGGCCGGAGGCCTCGGGAAGGATGCGGCGACACCATACGCATCGCCGCTTCCCCGTCACGACCGGTCGTGTCGGTCGAACGGGACGACGAATCTCCGCCGTCACCGCGTCCGGGCCACCGGTCGTCGTCCGCGCGGTGCTCACCTCGTCGTCCATCGGACCGCACCGTAATTCGTCATGACGAAACAGACTGCGATGCTCCCGACCGCCGCGAGTCCGATCCCACCTGCCCAGCGACAGACCTGATCGTGACGCGTGGCGCAACCGATGCTCGCCTCGAGCAGCGCTTGGCGCACCGTTGCCGCAGTGCGACACTGGCCGCCATGACCGAGGCGACCGCGGACACGAGCTTGGCCGACGGAACGATGAAGCTCCCCGACCCACCAGGCCGATCGTTCGCGTCGGACAACGCGGCCGGAGCGCACCCGGCCGTGCTCGAGGCTGTCGGCCGAGCCAACGCCGGCCACGCGCTCGCCTACGGGATGGACGAACACACCGTCGAGTGCGAGCGACGATTCTGCGAGTTGTTCGATGCCGACGTGGTCACCCGTCTCGCCTTCAACGGCACCGGCGCGAACGTGCTCGCGCTTGCCGCGATGCAGGGCGCGCTGCGCGGTCCGCATCACGCCGTGGTGTGCACCGACTGGGCCCACATCGACCTCGACGAGACCGGCGCACCCGAGCGCGTGCTCGGCACCAAGCTGATGCCGCTCCCCTGCCCCGACGCAAAGCTCCGGCCCGAGCAGCTCGGCGGGCCCCTTGCGAACGTCGGGGTTCCCCACCATGCTCAACCCGGCATCGTGTCGATCACCCAGGCGACCGAGCTCGGCACCCTGTACTCCGCCGACGAGATCCGAGCCGTCGCCGACCGCGCCCACGAGTCGGGCATGTTGGTCCACCTCGACGGCGCCCGCATCGCCAACGCCGTCGCGGCACTGGGCGGGACCCGCGCCGCGTTGCGCGCCATGACGATCGACGCCGGCGTGGACGTCGTCAGCTTCGGCGGGACGAAGAACGGACTCCTCGGTGCCGAGGCGGTCGTCTTCCTCCGACCCGACGTCGCGACCGGCTCGGAGTACGTCCGCAAGCAGGTCACCCAGCTCTCGTCGAAGATGCGCTACCTCGCTGCACAGTTCAACGCCGTCCTCGCCGACGATCTGTGGATCGACATCGCCGCACACTCGAACGAGATGGCCACGCGGCTGCATGAACTCGTTGCCGACATCGCCGGTGTCGATCCGGGCCCGGCGCCCGAGGTCAACAGCGTGTTCCCGTGCCTCTCCCCCGAGATGATCGAACCGCTGCGCGACTGGTGCTTCTTCTGGGACTGGGACACGAGCCGGAGCCAGGTTCGCTGGATGACGGCATGGGACACGACCGACGCCGACGTCGAGCAGTTCGCAGCCGGGGTTCGAGCGCTCGCCGGACCCGGCTGATCCCGGCTGATCCCGGCTGATCCTGGTGGCGCGGGCCCGTTCCGGCATCCGAACAGCCGAATCAGACTGCTTGCATTCTGCAATTGACCGGGCGATCACTTTCATTTACTCTCAAAAAGGTCACGTCACGCGTGGCCGCCGGGTCGGGGGAAGACCGGGCGGCTGTCACACCGCACAAGGGGAACACATGACCGCGATCGATTCCTTCGTTCGTCACCTCGAGACCGATGATTCCTGGATGGACCAGGGCGCGTGCAAGGGGCTCACGCACCTGTTCTTCCCGAGTGCGGCAGAGCGACCCCAGGCGCGAGAACGGCGAGAAGAGGCCGCCCGCGAGGTCTGTGCAGGATGCACGGTTGCGGCGACATGCCGAGACTTCGCCCGGGAGCAGCACGAGTACGGGTTCTGGGGTGGCGAAGCCGAGGACGAGCGGCACGCCGCCGGATTCCGGCTCATCGCGCCGATCGGCGTCCGAGCACGGGCGAGCTGACCGGCCGAGCAGCAGGCCCGCTGCCCGTCAGTCGAGGCGACGGAGGTCGGCGCGGTACTGCCGGGCACGCTTGATGTACTCCTCGGCTCCCGCCGAGATGTCCTCGCGTCGCGCTCGGCCCTCCTTGATCGTGGCCGGTGTACCGACCGCGAGGGCGCCCGCCGGCACCTCGGTGTCGTTCAGCACGACGGCGTTCGCCGCAACGATCGAGCCGCTGCGCACGACGCACCGATGCAGTACCTGCGAGTGATTCCCCACCAGCACCTGGTCCTCGATCATGCAGCCTTCGAGGTGGATCTGATGTCCGAGCACGCACTCGTCGCCGACGATGGTCGGCCACTCCGGCGTGGTGTGGAGCACGGCGTTGTCCTGCACGCTCGTGCGCTCGCCGATCCGGATCTCGCCGCCGTCGCCGCGGAGCACCGCTCCCGGCCAGACCGACGACTCGGCGCCGATCCAGACCGACCCGATCACGATCGCCTCGGGATGCACGAATGCCTCCGGATGGATGTCGGGAACCTGATCTCCGAGCGCGTAGACGGCCACGTCGCGACGGTACCGGCAGGCCGAACGGACCGCGAAAATCGCGAGACGGAAGCGATACGGTTTGGCCTCTATGCCTCGCAGGATTGACATCGAGCTGACGAGCGAACTGCCCGACGGCTCCTGGACATGGCGTGCCGCCGGAGCGAAGAACCCGAAAGGAACAGTCGGCGGCGACGTCCTCCCCGGTGGTTCGTCGGTCGGCGACGAGCTGAAGGTCGAGGTCGAGCAAGACCTCGACGGCATCCAGATCCTGTCCGTGGTCAAGGGCCGCGACAAGAAGGCGCCCGACGTCCTCGAGATGCTGCCTGCGGAGGAGTCGTTCGAGGCGGTCATCCAGACCCGTGCGAAACGAGACCGCGGCGATCGTGGTGATCGCGGCGGCAAGGGCGGGCGAGACCGCCGTGACCGACGCGGCGGCCGACGTGGCGACGGTCGCGGTCGAGGCGAGGGTCGAGGCGATCGCGATGGTCGCAGCGAGGATCGCGGCGACCGTCGCGGGCCACGCCGTCCACGGTTCGAGGCGCCGCCCGAGGTCCCGCAGCGGCCGAAGCCGAAGCGCCTCCGGCCGGGCAAGGCCCGCCGCGGTGAGGTGCTCGCCGAGCTGCCCGAGGAGCAGCGTCCGGTCGCCGAGGTCGCACTGCAGGGGATGCAGGCCGTCCGACAGCGACTCGCCGAGGAGAACAAGCGACTCGCCGCCGAGGGCAAGCCCACCATGCCCGAGGCCTCCGTGCTC
>JBCBDK010000443.1:0-3808 GCA_038529675.1 Actinomycetota bacterium | reverse complement strand
CTCAAACTCACGATCACCGGGGCATCAACTCCCACGGGGTCGCTCGACGTCGAGATCGATGCGCCCGCCGACCTCACCGTGGGCGAACTCGCCTCCCAGCTCGGCGAGCGGAGCGAGGACCTGCCGAGCGACGCCGCCACCCTCGCGCTCGGCTCCGATGCGACGGCGCGGCTCTGCGATCCGGAACGGACCCTGCAGCAGGCCGGCATCGCGTCGGGCGCGATCGTCGAACCGGTGGGTTCGAGCACCGGGGTGGCGGTCCCGCCCACCGGCCAACCCGTCGCCGAACTCGTCGTCGTCGACGGGCCGGGGCGCGGCACGCGACATCCGCTCCGGGCGGGCGCGAACACGGTCGGTCGCGACGCCTCGTGCGACGTGGTTCTCGCCGACGACATGGTGTCGCGCCGGCACCTGCGCATCGAGGTCGGTCGGACGGTCGAGGTCGTCGACCTCGGCGCCGCGAACGGCACGATCGTCGCCGGCCGCCTCGTCCCGAGAGCGCACCTCGAGCCGACCACCGAGGTGCTCGTCGGGGCGACGACCGTGCGCGTCGAGGTCCACGTCGAGCTGTCGGACGAACCGACCGGCGCATTCGTCCGGTCGCCCTTGACCTCGGCCCAGCTCGTCACCGACGAGCTCGCTGCGCCGTCACCGCCGTCTGCCGGCAAACCCGGGCGGATCCCGATCATCGCCGCGCTCGCGCCGGTGATCCTCGGTGCCGGGATGTTCGCGCTGACCCGGCGGGTCGAGTCGCTGCTCTTCATCGCGCTCTCGCCGATCATGCTGCTCGGCAACGCCGTCGAGTCCCGGTGGTCGAATCGCAAGGGTGCGAGGAAGAGCGCCGCCGAGTTCCGGCGCGAGATCGCCGAGTTCTCCACCGAGGCGCGTCGGCGGCTCGGTGCCGAGACCGACGCACGGCGCAGCGAACACCCGGAGCTGCCGGATCTCGTGTCGGCCGCGAGGCGACGGACCCCGCTGCTCTGGTCACGTCGTCCCGACGGTGCACACTTCGCCGAGCTCTCGCTCGGTCGCGGGGAGCAGCCATCCCGTCACACCTTCACATCCCCTCGGACCGACCAAGCGCCCGACGAACTGGTCGTCGAGCTGAACACGGCGATGCACGGCCTCGACGTCGTGCACGACGTCCCGGTCACGGTCGACCTCTCGACCGAGGGATCGGTCGGCGTGGCGGGTCCCGCCGCCGAGGCCCGAGCGGTGACCGGTGCACTGGTCGCATCGTTCGTCACAATGCACAGTCCCGCCGAGGCGACGGTGGCGGTCATGACGCCCGAGTCGGCCGAGGCGTCGTGGCGTTGGTTGCGCTGGCTGCCCCACGTCGACGACGCGCATGCCCCGATCGACACCCCGTTGCTCGCCTCGACGACGCCGGACTGCACGGCCCTGCAGGGTGGCCTGCTCGCGCTGATCGACGCCCGTGAGCGCTCGTCGAACGGCCGGAGCGAGGTCCGCCACCTCCCCCTGGTCCTGCTCGTGATCGAGGACGACGCTCCACTCGAGCGCTCGCTCTTGGTCGAACTGCTCGAGCGGGGCCCTGCAGCCGGAGTCCACGTGCTCTGGACCGCCGCCGCGGTCGACCGGCTGCCCGCCGGGTGCGGAGCCGTGGTCGACGCGGCGCGCGGGCCGCTCGCCCTGGCGGCCCGTGTCCGTCGTACGAGCGACTCCTCCGAGGGCGTCCGGCTCCTGACGCTGGCGCCGGGCGAGCTCGATCGGCTCGCCCGGACCCTCAGTCCGATCGTCGACGTGGGCGCACGACCGAGGAAGGTGAGCGGACTGCCCGCGCTCGTCGCCGGGCCGGAACTGCTTGGTATCGACGCGACCGCATCGCCGGACCACCTGCTCGAGCGATGGGCGCAGACCTCGATCGAGGCGGCGCGCGATCGCGACACGGGCCTCCGCGCGCCCGTCGGGATCGCGGACGGCGAACCGTTCGTGCTCGACCTCCGAACCCACGGACCGCACGCCCTCGTGGGAGGTACGACGGGCGCCGGCAAGAGCGAGTTCCTGCAGGCCTGGGTGATTGGGCTCGACGCCAACCACAGCGCCGCACGCGTCAACTTCCTGTTCGTCGACTACAAGGGCGGCTCCGCGTTCTCCGAGTGCGTCAAGCTGCCGCACTGCGTCGGCCTGGTCACCGATCTGAGCCCGCACCTCGTCGATCGCTCCCTCACCTCGCTGCATGCCGAGCTGCAGCGCCGCGAGCATCTCTTCAACCGGCTCGACGCGAAGGACATCCACGAGCTGGAGCGGCGCGGCGCGCCCGAGACGCCGCCGGCGCTCCTGATCGTGGTCGACGAATTCGCTGCACTGGTCCAGGAGGTCCCCGACTTCGTCGACGGCGTCGTGAACGTCGCTCAGCGAGGTCGGTCGCTCGGGCTCCATCTCGTGCTCGCCACGCAACGCCCGGCCGGCGTCATCACCGGCAATCTGCGGGCCAACACCAACCTGCGCGTCGCGCTCCGCATGGCCGACGAGTCGGACAGCTCCGACGTCATCGACGAACCTGATGCAGCATTCCTCGACGCCACCCATCCGGGGCGGGGCTACGCGAAGGTCGGTCCCGGGCGGATCGTGGCGTTCCAGTCGGCGTTCTACGGCGGGTGGTCCGACGGCGACGACGCCGACCGGCGCATCACCGTCCGCCCGCTCGACTTCGGCCGGGTCGACCCCTGGCCGACCGCGCGCCGCTCCGCCGGTCTCGTCGAGCGGCCGAACGACCTCGCCCGTCTCGTGGCGCTCACCCAGCGAGCCTCGCTGGTCGGACAGGTGCCGGCGCCCCGACGGCCATGGTTGCCCGAGCTGCCGAGTGGTCTCGATCTGCGTGAGGCGCAGCTCACACGGTCCGACGCCGAACTGGTGGTCGGGACCCGAGATCTGCCCGCCGAACAGGCGCAACCCTCGATCGCCTTCTTCCCCGACGCCGACGGGAATCTCGCCGTCTTCGGTGCCAGCGGATCGGGCAAGAGCGCACTGCTGCGAACGATCGCGATCGTCGCGGGCACGAGCACGCCGGGCACGGAGCCCGGGTCGGGCCCGTGCCACGTGCAGTGCATCGATTTCGGCTCGCGGAGCCTGCAACCGCTCGAGGACTTCTCCCACGTCGGCTCGGTCATCGGCCCCGACGACACCGAGCGGATCGATCGGCTCGTTCGCGAACTGCGCGCTCGCGTCGAGGACCGGCAGCTGAGGTACCGGTCGTTCGACGCCGATTCAATCGTGCAGTACCGGGAACGTTCCGGCGACACGTCCGAGCCGCGTCTGCTGCTGGTGATCGACAACTTCGGTGCGTTCCACCAGGCCCACGATCAACCGGACCGCGTCGCGACCTGGGCGATGCTCACCTCGATCATGGCCGACGGTCGCGCCGTCGGCGTCCACCTGGTCGTCAGTGCGGACCGTCCGGGTGCGTTGCCGTCGGCCGTGACGTCCATGATCTCCCGCCGCCTGGTTCTGCGACTGTCGACCGAGTCCGACTACCTGCTGCTCGGTGAGCCGTCGAACGTGCTGTCGAAGGAGTCGCCTCCCGGACGCGGCATCGAGCACGGACGCGAGTTCCAGGTCGCGGTGCTCGGCGGCACGACCGATCTCGCCGAACAGACGCGGCTCGCGCGGGTCCTCGCCCGACACGAGGGATTCGGAGCTGGGTCGCCGCCCGCAGCGCCGATCCGAAGGCTTCCGACATCGGTCGCTCTCGCCGAGCTCCCGGTCGAGGTCGCCGGTCGGCCGACCCTCGGACTCGACGACGCGACCCTCACCCCGGTCGGCTTCGAGCCCCGGGGCGCCTTCGTCG
>JBCBDK010000442.1:0-3828 GCA_038529675.1 Actinomycetota bacterium | reverse complement strand
AACCAAGCGTCCGTCAGATCGTCCCCGGCGACGGCTACGCATCGGTGCCACCGTCGTTCCACCGCTGATCGTCGGTCTCGCCGTCGGCCGATCCGAGCTTGCGGCGGCGTCGCCGCTCGACGACGTCTCGCCGTCGTCAGACGGTCTCCCTGGCGCCGGTCTCTTCACCCAGATCCTGTCTTGGGGATTCTGGCTCGCGCTCGGCGTCTGCGGCCTGGCGATCCTCTACGGCGCAGCGACGTGGCGGGGGATGAACGGCAACACGGGTCGCGGGGTCGAGGGGAAGATGTACGTCGCCGCGGGCGCGATCGGGGCGATGGTGATCGGGTTGGCTCCGACGATCGTGCGGGTGCTGTTCGACGCCGGACAGGCGGGCTGACGTGAACGGCCACAAGCTGGTCGGCGTCGTGCTCGTCGTGGCGATGCTCGGGGTGTGGGCGGTCCGTTCGTTCGTCCTCGACACCGGGCCGAGCGAACCCTCGACGCGGCCGGCCGAAGCGTCATCGACCGTTCCGGGACAGGCTGGCGTGGACGCAGCCGAGCTGCAGGCGGCAGTGCCCGTGAAGCCGGTCGTTGCTGCAGGTGACCTCGCAGGCGTTCCCGTCGGCTACCCAAGGTCGGAGCGAGGTGCGGCGACATCGGCGGTGAACTGGGTCGCATCATTCCCGACCGTCGTTCGAATGGGTCCGATCCGGCTGGAGGACACGCTCGGTCAGCTGCTGTCCGAACGCCGAGCCGCGTCGGGGACAGAGGAGGTCGTGACCGACTACTTCACGCTGATCGACGAACTCGGTCCCACCTTCGCCAGTCGGGTCTGGATCGAGTCGCCGCTGCAGGTCCACATCCTCGACGCCGACGCCTCAACTGCAACTGTTGCGGTCTGGGCACTACTCGTCACCGGCGACCCTGAGCACGGACCGATCGAAGCACTCTGGAGGACGCACCGGATTGACCTGGTTTGGGAGCGCGACGACTGGCGCATCGACGACGTCGTCATCACCGAGGGCCCGACACCGATCCCGACCGAGGTTGCGTTGCCGTCCCCGGCGAGTGACTTCATCACGGTCGACGCCTGGGAGGCGGCCGTGTTCGCAGACACGACCACCGGGGATGACCACTGATGTTGGCGATTCCGATCATCGGCGACGTCATCGACTTCGTCACGACACCGTTCCAGGCCGCGGCCGGGTGGGCGTGGGACACCGTCGTCCAGGGCATCACCGACTGGATTCTGAAGGGTGTCCTTGCGCTGCTGACGTCGATGTGGAACTTCATGGACACCGCGTCGTCGCCACGACTGACGTCGGAGTGGTTCTACGCCGCCGAGTCGTCGCCGTTCCGGATTGCGTTCGGGATCGGCGTGACGATGGTGGCGCTCCTGGTACTGCTTGCGCTCATCCGGGCAGTCGCAGCCGGTTCGCCGGGAGCGATCTTCCGGTCGGTCGGCCACGACTTGCCGATCGCCGTCCTCTCGATGGTCTCGCTGGTCGTCGTCGCGGCCGCCGCTGTCGACCTGGCCGACGGGTTGTCGGACTTCATCTGGGCGCAGACCCGTGACGATGCCATCACGGCGATGGATGGCCTCGGGACGACGCTCATGGCGGGGCTCGGGAACATGCACTTCCTGGGGATCGTCGTCGCCCTGGTGCTCCTCGTGGCGATGTTGTTCATGTGGGTCGTGCTGTTCGTCCGCGAGTCGCTGATCTACCTCGTCGTGATCTACGCCGTGTCGTTCGGCCTCCCGTCGATGCTCTTCCCGCCGCTGCGCGACACGGCCAAGAAGGTCCTCGAACTGCTCGTCGCGCTGATCGTCGCCAAGCCGGTGATGGTGCTCGCGCTGTCGGTCGGTGTCTCGGCGCTCGGCGGGATCGGGGCCACCGGCGAGCCGGGTGACCCGGTCGGCGACAACCTCGCCGCCGAACTCGGCACGCTGATCTCGGGCGTAATCACGTTCGGATTGGCGGCGTTCATGCCGTTCCTGGTGTGGAAGCTCATGCCGATCGTCGCCGCCGCCGTCGTGGCGCAAGGAATCGCGTCGGCGCCGCTGCGCGGCGGGACGCAGGCGATGCAGTTGCAGTACTACGGCCAAGCAGCCATGCGCCGACTCTCCGGCGCAGGCGCCCAGTCGAGCAACGGCGCGCAGGCAGCATCGAGAGTTGCGGGCTCGTCGGCGGGCGCCGGCGCCTTGTCGGGCGGACCATCGTCGGCCGGCACCGCCGCGGCAGGAAGCGCAGCCGCCGGACCAGCGGCGCCGGTCATGGCAGCCGTGGCCGCGACGAAGTCGGCCACGTCGGCGGTCAAGTCGACCGTCACGGCCACAGCATCCGCAGCCGGAGATCGACAATCTGCTGCTGCGAGGCCGGCGACGTCGCAGCGCGAACTCGGCCGTGAGTCATGAGCGCAGAGACCGCACGCCTCCGCGGCTACCGGTTCGGTGAGCGCCGGCGATCGGGGATCTTCGGGACGATCCCGCCGGTCCTCGCTGCCATCGGCGCCGTCGCACTGGCCGCCGGATGGATGGCGATCGCCGGCTACGTGCCGGTGCCGATCTGCATCGTCGTCGTCGTGTTTTGCGGCTGGTTGTGGTTCGGCAAGATCCGTGAGCGCCCGGCGCACGAGATCCTGCCGGCGCTCGTGCCGTGGTGGTGGCGCAAGCTGCGCTCGCAGCAACGCTGGTATCGGCCGGTCGTGCTCGTCGCCGACGGCGAGCAGCCCGCCGCACTGCCTCCCGCGCTGTCGGGTCTCGACGTGTTCGAGGTCGACGTCGACTGGCCGACGATCGGTCACTCGGGCTCGGTCGGCGTTGTCCGTGACCGGACCGCCGGGACGGTCACAGCCGTCCTCCGTGTCGGCGGTGACGGACAGTTCGGTCTCGTCGACTCGGCGAGTCAGGACATGCGCATCGACGAATGGGGGGCTGCCATCGCCGGCTTCGCCCGCGAGCACTCACCGGTCGCCCGCGTGTCGTTCCACGACTGGACGGCGCCGGTCCCGATCCGTAACACCGTCGCACGACTCGAGTCGGCGTGGGCCGACGAGGCCGAGCATCCGGCGCGAGACAGCTACCTACAGTTGTTGAACGAGACGTCGGCGACCGTCCTCGACCACGACGTGCTCGTCGAGGTCACGGTTCACCTCAACCGGGTGCCGAAGGCACGTGGCGATTCCGGTCTCGCGACGGGTCTTCGCACAGTCGCAGAACAGGCGCGGTTGTTCGCCGGCCGGCTGAACACGAGCGGGCTCCGGGTCGACGGCGTGCTCTCGGCGTCGGACGTCGTGACGGCGATGCGGGTCCGTTCCGACCCGGCCGTCGTCGAGCACCTCGCCACCCTGAACGCCTCACTTGCTGCGGCTACGGGTGCGGCGGCACCGACGTTCGGCCCGATGCACGTCGACGACCGACTCGGCTCGGTGGTCGTCGACGGAGCGTGGCACCGCTCGTGGTGGTTCGCCCGATGGCCCCGCCGCGAGGTCGCGGCATCATGGCTCGACGGGCTCGTGTTCGAGTCCGGCTGCACGCGCACGTTCACGGCGGTGTTCGAGCCGTTGGCGCCGTCGAGGTCCGACAGCGATGTCGACCGTGAACGGACCCAGCGGGAAGCCAACATCGAGACTCGCCGTCGCAAGGGCTTCATCGTGAGGCGAGCCGACGAGAAGGCCGTCGCCGAGGTCGAAGCCCGCGAGGTCGAACTCGCCTCCGGCTACGTCGAATGCCTCTACACCGGTCTGCTCACGCTCACTGCACCGACCGGCGAGCTGCTCGACCAGCAGGCCGCCGACCTCGAACAGGTCGCAGCGAACGCAGGCATCGAACTCCAACCGCTGTGG
>JBCBDK010000441.1:0-3841 GCA_038529675.1 Actinomycetota bacterium | reverse complement strand
CTGTCCCCGAGCAGGAATCCAACAGTTGGGGTCTGTCCCCGAGCAGGAATCCAACAGTTGGGGTCTGTCCCCGAGCAGGAATCCAACTGGGGTGCGTGGGTACGGTCGGGCGATGACCGACGACGTGTTGCTCGGCGGGGCTCGGCCGTTCGGGCTCGGGTACTGGCCGCTCCCAGACGACGATCCGGGCGTTGCGGTACAGCGCGAGCCGATCCGGCTCGTGTCACCCGACGGCGGCCTCGTCCGCGGCGTGCTGTGGACCCCGCCGGTGGGCCAGGCGTGGAAGACGGCGGTGATCCTCAGCCATCCGCGCGGCGACTTCAGCGTGCACTACGCCTGCCCGCTCCTCGCCGCTGCCGGCTACGCCGTGCTCGGTTTCGGCACCAGGTACATGAACAACGACACCGATTGCCTTCACGAGCAGTGCATCGTCGACGTCCAGACCGCTCACGACGAAATGGTCCGACGCGGCGCCGAGGCGGTGGTGCTGCTCGGCAACTCCGGCGGTGGCTCCCTCATGGCGATGGCCAACGCTGAGTTGGGGATCGGCGACGGCTGGGTGGGGATGGCCGCCCACCCCGGTGAAGGCGTCTTCATGCTCCAGGTGATCGACCCGTCGGTCACCGATGAGGACGACCCGTTCTCCACCGACGCCGAACTCGACATGTACCACCCCGACAACGGCTGGCGGCCGTGGCCCGAGCCGTGCAGCTACGACCCGGAATGGGTGGCGCGCTATCGCACGGCCCAACGGGCGAGAGTTGCTCGCATCGATGAGATCGCCCGCGAGTCACTGTCAGCACAGGTCGAGGCGTACCGGCGCTCGAAGGAGGTCGACGCCGCGGCCGCCCCCGCCGGGTGGCGTGAGCAGCGCCGCCGGGCCGTCTTCACGAAGTACCTCACGATCTACCGCACCCTCGCCGATCCGGCGTACCTCGACCTGTCGATCGACCCCGACGACCGGGCGATGGGCTCGCTCTTCGCGTTTCCCGACCCCTTCGACGCCAACTACGGCCGTGGCGGCCTCGCTCGCACCATGACGAATCGAGGCTGGCTCTCGACGTGGTCGGGACTCTCCAGCACGGCCAAGCTCGCCGACACGATGCCGCAGGTCACGGTGCCGACGCTGCTCGTGCACCCGACTGCCGACACGGAGATCCGACGCTGGCAGGCGAAGGAGATCGTCGACGCGGCCGGCGCGGATGACGTGACGTACATCGAGATGCGTGGCGCCCTCCACTACCTCGAAGGCGACCGGCGGGAGGCCATGCAGCACGTCACCGACTGGCTCACCGCCCGCTTCCCGTGACGCTCTCGCGCCACCGCGCCATCACGTTCTGGGTCTGGCCGGAGGTGTGATCACATCACGTTCTGGGTCTGACCCCAGGTGTGATGTCGTGGCGGGGGTCACCCGGTTGTGACGTCGGCGCCGGGCCCGTAGCATTGCATGGCCGTGTTCGGGAGGCATCTCGAACACCAACCCAATCAGCACGAGGTCCGGCAAGGCCCCCCGCATCGTTCGGGAGCGGAACCAGTCGGCACAACCGAGTCTCCGAGCTCCGCATGCGCGGCTTTCCCGTGCAGCGGAGCTTTTGCGTGGAGAGCCCCAGGCACCTGCTTGACGGGCTTGGACAACGAACGAGCGTCCGGCGTCGAGCCGGACCAGCGAGAAAGAGCTGCCAATGGCACAACGAGCGATCGTCGGCGAGAAGGTCGGCATGACGCAGACGTGGGTCGACGACAAGGTCGTCCCCGTCACCGTCGTCAAGGTCGACCCGATGCGCATCGTCCAGATCAAGACGAGCGAGCGGGATGGCTACACGGCCATCCAGGTCACCTACGGCCAGCGCGATGCGAACAAGCTGAACCAGCCCGCCCGCGGCCATTACGACAAGGCCGGCGTCGAGCCGGGCAAGCGCCTCCTCGAACTGCGCCTCGACTCCGTCGACGGCCTCGAGGTCGGCCAGGAGCTGACCGTCGAGCAGATCGAGGCCGGTTCCAAGGTCGACGTCACCGGCACCAGCCGGGGCAAGGGCTTCGCCGGCGTCATGAAGCGTCACAACTTCAAGGGCCAGCCGGCCTCGCACGGTGCGCACAAGACGCATCGCAAGCCCGGTTCGGTCGGCCAGTGCGCCTTCCCGGCACGCGTGTTCAAGGGCATGCGCATGGCCGGTCACATGGGCCACGAGCAGGTCACCACGCAGAACCTCGAGGTCGTGCAGAGCGATCCCGAGCAGAACGTCCTCCTGATCAAGGGCGCCGTCCCCGGCCCGGCCGGCGGCGTCGTCACCATCCGCAACGCCGTCAAGCTCGCAGGCAAGGAGAGCTGAACATGGCATCCGTTGATCTCAAGACCACCTCGGGCACGGCGGCCGGCACCGTCGAACTCGATGCCGATGTCTTCGGTATCGAGCCGAACGTCCCGGTCATGCACCAGGTCGTCACCGCACAGCTCGCTGCTCGGCGCGCCGGCACGCAGTCGACCAAGACCCGCTCCGACGTGCGCGGCGGCGGCGCGAAGCCGTACCGGCAGAAGGGCACCGGCAACGCCCGCCAGGGTTCGATCCGTGCGCCGCAGTTCACCGGCGGTGGCGTCGCCCTCGGCCCGAAGCCTCGCAAGTACGGGCAGAAGACGCCGAAGAAGATGGTCAAGCTCGCCCTGCGCTCGGCGCTGTCCGATCGGGCCGCCGAGGACAAGATCGTCGTCGTCGACTCCTGGGGCATCGACACCCCGAAGACCAAGACGGCCAAGCAGGCGCTCGATGCGTTGCACCTCGACGGCTCGGTGCTCGTCGTGCTCGGCGAGGCCGACGAAGCCGCCTGGCTCAGCTTCCGCAACCTGTCGAACGTGCAGGTCATCGCTGCTGCCGAGCTGAACGCCTACGACGTGCTCTGCAACGACTGGGTCGTGTTCACCAAGGACGTCGTTCCCGCTGCCGACGGCCCGACGGCTGCTCAGCGGGTCGAGACCGCTGCGGCGATCGAGGAATCCGAGGAACGCCTCGAGGTCGCCGGCGATGCCGACGACGACGGTGTGTCCGATCTGGTCGACGCCTCGCCCCACGGCCCCGGCAGCCATGCCTCGATCGAGGGCGACGAGATGCCCGAGGGCTACCCGATCAAGGGCAACGCCGACTCGATGCTCTACCACCTTCCCGGCACGTCGTTCTACGACCGCACGGTCGCCGAGGTCTGGTTCGACACCGAGGAGTCGGCGAAGGCCGCCGGCTTCACCCGCCCGGCCAGCCAGTTGAAGAAGGAAGCAGAGAAGGAAGGTGCCGAGGTGAGCAACGCCGCCGAGGGAAGCGCCAGCGACGAGTCGGACGCGTCGCGAGGCGGAAGCGCGGCGGACGCCGAGGGAGCTGAGTGATGAAAGACCCGCGCGACATCATCCTGGCGCCGATCGTCTCGGAGAAGAGCTACGAGCTCATCGAGACCGGTGTCTACACGTTCCGGGTCGCTCCGTCGGCCAGCAAGCCCGAGATCCGCGACGCCGTCGAGGCGATCTGGGGGGTCGAGGTGGCCAAGGTCAACACCTTGAACCGCCCCGGCAAGCGCCGCCGCACCCGCGGCACCAACCGTGTCGGCACGACCGCCGCCACGAAGCGGGCGATCGTGACCCTGGCAGCGGGCGAGATCCCGCTGTTCGAGAACTGAGGAGCTGACCGTGGCGATTCGTTCACGCAAACCCACCAGCCCCGGCCGTCGCTTCCAGACGAGCTCGGACTTCAGCGAGATCACCAAGACCTCGCCCGAGAAGTCGCTGCTCGCCAAGAAGTCGAAGACCGGCGGACGCAACAGCTACGGCCGCAAGACCAGCCGTCATCGCGGTGGTGGCCAC
>JBCBDK010000440.1:0-3868 GCA_038529675.1 Actinomycetota bacterium | reverse complement strand
CTGGAGGCTGCCCAACTCGACCTGAGCGGCGCGGAGCACACCGAGCAGCACGATCATCAAGCCGAGACCGAGCGCAAACGCGCCGGCGGCACCGAACGCGAGCCACCGGCCAGCACCCTTCAGCGGACCGATCGTCTCCTGCTTCGCGTACGACTTGACGTACTCGATGACCTCGCCGAGCGAGGCGTCGTCCTGCTTGCTCACGGCCCAGTGTCTACCAGACGCTCACCACCACGACCACGTTGCGTCGAATCGGCTGCAGGCCAGGTCGGCGCACGGCGACCCGGTTCGGCGGCTCCCTGGGCGGCACGTCGTTCAGGAGGCCGACAGACGGAAGCGGAGCATGGCCTCGACGTCGTCGAGGACCTCGTCGAGGACGTCGAGGCGCTCCGCCGGCCCGGATGCCGCCAGCAGTCGATATCGGTCCGCCGGGCCGATCGGCGCGAGCGCGGCCAGGTGGTAGGTGGCGACGAGGGGATCATCCGCGATCTCGGACTCGGTGAGATCGAGTGGCACGTCACCGGTCTCGGCTGCGAGCGCCAGCACGGCCCGGACCCGGGCGTGCGAGGCGGCGACGTTGACCGCGAGGTCGTCAGGGTCGGGGTCGTCGTCGGGCCAGTCATCCACATCGGCGACTGGGTACGGATCATCGGGCAACCACGCGTTGACCCGGATCCGTCGCGTCCCGACCGCGACGATCGAGTACCGGCTCTCGTCGAGCGCCTCGACCTGCAACATCTGGGCGACCGTGCCAATCGTGGCTCGCTCGTCGCCGCCACCGGACTCCCAGCCGTGGGTGATGAGCGCCTGGCCGAACTCGGGCGTTCCGTCCTCGGCGAGGATGTCGATCACCATCTGCCGATAGCGCGGTTCGAACACGTGGAGTGGCAACACCCCGCCCGGCAGCAGCACCGACCCCAGCGGAAACATCGCCATCACGGCCATCGCGGGAAGTTAGGGCGGCCCGCCCGATCGTGCTCGATCGTGCCAGGAGTCTTCATCGAATGCCGACGGACCGTTGACGACGACTTGAGTCGACGGCCGGTACCCCGGGGCCGATGAACAGTGCATGGACGGACAGCGAGCTCGAGGAGCCGAACGACGGCGAGCGCGAGGGTTCACCCTCGTCGAGCTGCTGATCGTCATCGTGATTCTCGGGATCCTGGCGACGGTGACCGTGTTCGCCGTTCGTGGCATCACCGACCGCGGACAGACCGCGACCTGTGAGACCGAGTTCGACCAGATGGGCCGCGCCCAGGAGGTCCACCACGCTCTCAACGGGTCGTACGCGGACGAGGCGGCGCTCGTCTCCGCCGGCGCGATCACGGCCGAGTCGACGTTGTTCGACACGACCGCGAACGGCGACGGCTACGTGATCTCCCCAGCAGGTACGACCTGCACACAGTCGGCCACCGTCGCCGGAGCCACGCCGGCAGCGCTCGTCATTCCCGCCGACGACCCTCCGAACACCCGGGCCGAAGCCCGCACGGTCAGCTTCGCCGGCGTCGGATCGACCGCCCAGTGGGGTCTGCGCTCGTCGGATCCGAACGGCAATGCGGAGCTGCTCGTCTTCGGGCGAGGCCAGGCGGCGAGCGATTGGGCGGCGATGGTCGCCCAGAACGTGCCGGCCAACCGTCGTGTGACCTTCATCGACATGGACGACGTCGGATCGGTCCCAGACCTCCAGAGCGCGCTGGCGGCGGCCAACAACAACCCGCCGACGTCCTACGCCGTCTACGCCGATGACGACACGGCACCGTTCGGCGGGACGGGCGCACTGTTCCGACCGGTGCTGGAGGCCGAGCTCGCCTCGAACCCCGGGTGGCAGGGCCCGATCCATGACCTCGACACCTCCGGCACGACCCTGACCGACCTGCTGCTGAGCCAGCTCTGAGTCACCGTGCGGCTCGATCGTCGGGTTCGGCGCGGATCGGGCCCAGCTCGGCGAGCTCCGGGCCCGACGGATGCGTGGCCAGCCGCTCCCCCAACGCCTCCCACAGCGCCTGATACGCCGACTCCTGGGCGATCCCCGGCGAGTTCGCGATCAGTGCGAACTGAATGGTGCCGCTGTCGTCGGGGAGATACCCCGACAGCGACTTGACCGCCGGCGGTTCCACGCTGCCCTCGTTGAGGGTCCCGGTCTTCGCACGGAGGCGGCCGGCCACCGGCGATTCCTCGAGCTCCTCGGCGAGCGTGGCGGTCCGGCCGGCGATCGGGAGCGCCGCGGCGAACTGATCGCCTTCCATCTCCTCGAGGATCGCGACGACCGCCTCACACGTCAGCCGGTTGCCGTTGCTCAGCCCGGATCCGTCCGCGAGTTCGATGCCGAGCGTTGCAATCCCCTGATCGACGAGCCACTGCCGCATCGCGTCGAGGCCGGCAGCTCGGGTGCCGTCACCGCGGGTGGCGAGCCCGATCTCCTTGACGAGCATCTCGGCGGTGTTGTTGTCGCTGTTGACGAGCATCTCCTCGACGATGTCGGAGAGCGGCGCCGAGGTGACGGTGCCGGCGATCGGAACGAGCGTGGATCGGCTCCCCGAGCCCCAACCGTTGTCGACCTGGATCCCCCGGTTGCCGAGCAGCCGCACGAACTCGCGGGCCGCGCCGGCATTCGGATCCGACTCGCGGCTCGACCGACCACGCACGCGTGCGTCGTTGGCGAGCAACGCGTCGTACGGCCCCGCATCGACACCGGCGATCCCGGAGGCCCACGAGTCCACGGTGAACTCGTCGTCGTAGCGGGTGCCGTCGCCGATCACCGCGCCGCGGATCCGCAACACACCGGCCGCCACGACGGCATCGGCGAGCGCGTCGAACGACGTCGTGTGGAACGCCGGGTACCGGTCGTCCTCGATCGGATAGTCCGCGCTCGTGAGGAGCGGGTCGCCGCCGCCGACGAGATAGATGTCGCCCTCGATCACGCCGTCGACGATCGGAGGGAGCGCGATCGACGTCTCGAACACGTGGTCCGGGCCGAGGAGATCGAGCGCTGCCGCAGCGGTGAGGAGCTTCTGGTTGCTCGCCGGGATGAGCGGCACGCTCGAGCCGTGTGCTGCGACTCGTCGGCCGTCGAGCGAGGCCGCGAAGCAGACGCCGAACGGCAGGCGGTCGGAGAAATCGGACAACGCGGTGGCGAGCGCTCGGGCGTTGGCGAGACCGGCGATGGCGGTCGGCGTCCGGCGGTAGTCGAGCAGTGCTGTGGCCGGGCCGGCGGCCGCCGCTCCGAACGGTTCCTCGTCCGACGGAACACTCGACGTGGTCGCGCCGCCGGCGGACGAGTCGATCGTGCCGAGGGTGGGTGCCGTGGTCGAGACCGAACCACCCGGGCCGGCGATCGCCGACGTCGTGGTCGACACGGATGTCTCGCCGGCGGAGTGGGTGGCCCCCCGCTCTGCCTCGAGTTCCTCGAGTTCGGCGTCGTAGGCGTCGGCGCGTTCATCGGCCCAGCGGTGCAAGGTCAACAACGCCAGCGCCGGCACGATCGCCACCACGACCAGCGCGTAGATCGGACCTCGCCGATAGCGCACCGGCTCGGCCACGATCTCGATACGTCCCTCGGGAGGGATGATCGCGTTGCCGCCAGACCCGTCGGTCGCCGACCCGGCGTCCGCCGGCGCGACTCCGGCGTCAGCGTCGCCGCTGGCAGCGTCGAACGGGTGGACCCCATCCGCGCGCGAGGTCGTGCCGGGTGCCTCGTCATCGTCGTCGCGTATCGGCACGTCGCCCACCGAGTCCATCTTCATCGAAGTCCGAGCTCGGCGGGCGTCGGACCGGCCGGATACGTCGCCAGGACGTCGGCGAGCCGATTCCAGACCGGCCGGTACTCGCTCTGGTCGGAGATCGTCGGCCCGTTCAGGACGAGGACGTA
>JBCBDK010000439.1:0-3875 GCA_038529675.1 Actinomycetota bacterium | reverse complement strand
GGCACGCCGAAGCGCACAACGGGCCCGGCGAAGCCACGAGGCGTGACGCGAACGCGGCCGATCATGTCGCCCCGACAGGATCGCCCGGGTCGTCGGTCAGGTCGTGGTCGACATCGGTGGCCGCGGTCGCTCGGTCGTCGGTTTCGGGAGGCGCTGACCCGGTCATCAGGAGCCCGATCCGGTCGATGTCGATCTCGTCGCGGGTGAATCGCCCGACGATGCGGCCCTTGAACATCACCATGACGACGTCGGACATCCGGATGACCTCGTCGAGGTCTTCGGAGAACACCAGGACGCCACGGTCGGTTTCGCGTTCGTCGACGATGTGCGCCCGGACCGCCTCGGCCGCCGACATGTCGAGCCCCCGGGTCGGCGCTGCGGCAAGCAGCACGTCGTGGTCCTCGTCGAGCTCGCGAGCGAGGATCGCCTTCTGGAGGTTGCCGCCCGACATGAGCGACACCCGCATTCCGCGCCGGTTTCCGCGCACGTCGAAGGCCTCGACGAGGCGCTTCGCGGTCTCCTCGATCGACGACCAGGAGAGCAAGCCGCGCCGAGAGTGGGGCGCTCGATCGAAGTTCTTGAGGGCGATGTTGTGTTCGAGTTGCAGGCCTGGCGCCAAACCGACGCCGAGGCGATCTTCCGGGACATAGGCAAGCCCGGCGGCCATTCGGTCCTTGGGCCCTCCTGACGTGCAGTCTTCGTTCGAGACGACGACCCGGCCCGACGTGAGTGGTCGAAGTCCAGCGATCGCCTCTTGGAGCTCTCGTTGGCCGTTCCCGGCGACGCCGGCGACGCCGACGACCTCGCGGCGTCGAACGGTCAACGACACCCCGTCGACCGCCATCAGTCCTTTGTCGCCGCGCACCGAGACGTCGGTTACCTCGAGCACTGGGTCCCCGACGGGGAGCTCGGTCGCGGCGGCCTGCTTGCGTTCGGCCGCGTCGCTTTCGCCGAACATCATGCGGGCGACTTCCGGCGGGCTCGTGTCGGCGGTGGAGACCGAGCCGGCGTTCACGCCATGGCGCAGGACAGTGATCCGGTCGGTGTACTCCATCGTCTCGGCCATCTTGTGGGAGACGAGC
This sequence comes from Actinomycetota bacterium, assembly GCA_038529675.1. Taxonomy (GTDB): domain Bacteria; phylum Actinomycetota; class Acidimicrobiia; order Acidimicrobiales; family Ilumatobacteraceae; genus Ilumatobacter_A. The sequence continues at coordinate 2,793 of JBCBDK010000439.1, read as the reverse complement.
ACCACGGCTTGGCCCTTACCCACCATGGTCGAGACCGCCTCGAACAGGCGATCGGTCTCTTGCGGCGCGAGTACCGCTGTCGGCTCATCGAGGATCAGGATGCGCGCCTTGCGGAACAGCTGCTTGAGGATCTCGACCCGCTGTTGCTCACCGACCGACAGTTGCCAGATGGGAGCGGTCGGGTCGACATGGAGTCCGTACTCCTCCGCGAGGTCGCCGACCAACGTCTCCACGTCGTACATCGAGCGCGGTCGCTGATCGCGCGACAGCCCGAGGACGATGTTCTCGGCCACCGTGAAGCTGTCGACCAGTCGGAAGTGCTGGTACACCATCCCGATGCCGTGTTGCGCGGCGTCGAGCGGTGAGCGGAAGTCGACCGGTTCACCATCGATCGACACCGTTCCGGAGTCGGGGCGGTACAGCCCGGAGAGCACGGAGCACAGGGTCGATTTCCCGGCTCCGTTCTCTCCGAGCAGTCCGTGAATCTCTCCACCTCGGAGGTCGAAGTCGACCGAGTCGATGGCGCGAATGCCATAGAACGACTTGGTCAGACTCCGGACCTCGAGATGGGTCGTCGATTCGGTCATCTGGGGTGCTGGGGTTTGCGGCTGGGTCTGGCTACTCGCCAGCCGGGATCTCGCCGACCGTGCCTTCGATCAGGTACTGGCAGCACAGGTACCGCTCTTCGAGAGCGATCGTCCCGCCTTCAGGAACGACTTCGTTGCCCTGGTTGTCGAACAGCGGGCCAGCGAACATGTCGAACGTGCCGTCGATGATGCCTTGCTTGCGCTCTTCGATGAGGTCGAGGGTCTCCTGTGTCACCGCTGGGCCGTACGGTGCGAACTCGATCCAACCGGCGGCAAGGCCACCGGTCGAGCTGCCGGGCTCGAAGGTGCCATCGATGACTGCCTGCACCTGGTCGATGTAGTAGACGCTCCAGTCGTAGAGGAACGACGACGCCCACGCCTCGGGTTCGAAGTCGGACCAATCGTTGGAGTTGCCGATCACGTAGCCACCGCGGTCGGCCATCACCGTCGCATACACCTGGGCGCCGGCCTCGTGGGTGAGCACGTCGGCACCGGCGTTGGCCAGGGCCTCAGCGGCCTGCCGTTCGATCGCCGGGTCGAACCAGGTGTTGAGGTACACCACGCGGACTTCGGCGTCGGGGTTCACATCGAGAACTCCCTGGGTGAAGCCGTTGATCGCCCGGTTCGGGCCGTCGAACGGGAAGCCCACCGGATAGCCGATGATGCCCGACTCGGTCAGGCTGCCGGCAACGATGCCGTCGAGGTAGCGGCCATCCTCTTGAAGCGCGTCGTAGTGATTCACGTTCGGCTGCGGCTCGAAGCCACCCCACGACAGGAAGTACACGTCGGGGTTTGCGTCGGCCACGTCGAAGAAGTCGAATTGATAGAACGTCGTGCCGATCACCAGGTCGGCGCCCGAGTCGACAGCGTCCTGGAAGGCGTTCGTCGCCGGCTGCCCCGGCTCGACCTCCTCTACGAAGCTGAAGTCGATTCCCGGGAATGCATCCGCCATCTTGTTGCCGGCACGCAGGTGCGTGCTGTTCCAGCCGCCGTCTTCTGACGAGCCGTCGAGGATCATCACGACCTTGAAGTCGGAGAAGTCCTCCGTCGCGTCGTCGGTCTCGGCAGCGTCATCGGTGGCCTCCTCAGCAGGCTCGCTGGTCGAGGTCTCCTCGTCGTCGCTTCCGCACGCCGCGGCGAGAAGCGCGAAGGCGAGCAGCACACTCACCAGCGCGCCCAACTTGGTTGTCAAACGGTTCTTCATAGGCGGTGACTCCACCACCTCGGTGTTTCCGTTCTGTTTCCCAGCAGTGACCCTCAGGTGTCGTTACACGCCGTTCACGCTCCGGACTTCTCGCCGCCCGTCGCGGGTCTAGGGTCGAAGAGATGACCGGGATGGCTCCAACACCTCTCGACTCCAGCGGCTGCACCAATCCGGCGATCCTCGACCGCTGGCATCCGGTCGCCCCGCTCTATGCGGTGGAGGCCGGGGGTGTGCACACGACCCAGCTGCTGGGGGTCGAACTCCAGTGCCGACTCGATACCGACGGTGCCGCGGTCGTCTCGCGGCTCGACCCACTCGGCGTCGAGGTCGCGGCCACCGCGGCGTACGGCTGTGTGTGGGCGTGCCTGGGCAACCCGTCACCGACTGGGGCAGACCGCCGTCTTCCCCGATGTGGTCCTCGCTGAAGAGGGCGGCGTCGATCTCCTCGACTATCCGGCCGTGCGTCGGTGGCTCGATCGCGTCAAGCAGTGGCCGGACTTCGTCGTGATGCCGGGCGTCTTTCCGTTCGGCACGAGCTGAGCCTTAGGCGACGCCGTAGGCCTCTTGCATGCAGGCTTCGACATAGGCCCCGGCCGTGACAGGCGGATACCGGGCCGGACGATGCTCGGATTGGCAGCTCTCCAGCACGGCGACGGTTTCCAACGGATCGATGTTGGAGAAGAACGGGATCGAGTATCGGTCGTGGGACCCGAGGTTGACTGCGCGGTGCACGGTCGACCGGTAGAGATCGTTCGTCCAGCGTTCGAGGAGATCACCGACGTTCACGATGAACGAGTCGGGTCGCGGCGGCACCCGGATCCAGTCGCCGGCCGGGTTCAGGATCTCGAGCGCCTCGTGTTCGTCGGTCGCGAGCACAGTGAACACGTCGTAGTCGGAATGGGCGCCGATCCCGAGCACGTCGTCTTGTCGCTTCGGTTGTCCCGGGTAGCGCAGCAGGCGGAGCTCGCCGATGGGCTTGCGCATCTTGGACGTGAAGTGGTC
>JBCBDK010000438.1:1752-3876 GCA_038529675.1 Actinomycetota bacterium | reverse complement strand
GATATGATCACTCTTTCCCTAGTAGAGTGTCGTCCGTTCTCCGGAACTCGCCGTCCATCCGCTCGCGGAGCGGGAGTGGCTGACCGCTGCGGTGTGCTTCCTGCTCCGCCCGCGCGGGCTGCGGGCGCTGTCGGAGTCGCAGCCGTACGAGAACCTGTCGCCCCGCGACATCATCGCCTTCTCCGTCCGCCGACTCCTCGTCCCGGCCGGGGGCGCCTCCTGAGCGTGGTCAGGCGGGCGGCCACGGCCCGGGTCGCTCCAGGCCGAACCACTCGCGCAGCGTCAGGTCCCAGTCGTCGTGGTGCTCCACCGGTTCGACCACGGTCTCGATCGAACCATCCTCCTGCGTGATCCGGCGAGACCGAGCGTCGTGTCGCAAGGTCACCCGCTCGTCGACCCCGACCAGCCGCGACGCGAACGGCTTGGTGCTCCACGACCGCGCAGGATCGGACTGGAGCCGAAGTGCCGCCCCGGCGAAGTCGTCGAACGACAGTGCGACCCGCTTGTAGCGCAGCGTCGCCTCGGGCACACCGTCGACGAGGCGCGTGACGGTCGTGCCCTGCGGGCTCGCGATCAACTCGTACTGGCCGTTCCCGCCCGGTTGTGGACCTCCGCGATTCAGCTCGAGCGGGGTGACGAAGGAATCGCCGAAGCCGACGTCGACGAGCAACGGCGGCAACCCCGACGGGCCGCCCGACACCTCGAGTGCAAGGTGTTCGACCACGGTCGAAGGTCCGTCGAGGAGGACGGCACAGCCGAGCAGGGTGACGTCGACGCCGAGGGTCGACAGCAATCGAGCGAACGCACCGTTCAGCTCGAAGCACCAGCCGCCGCGGCCGCCGAGGATCTTCGCGACCGCGGCGTCGAGGTCGTGGCGGACACCACCCGCGAACACCTGATCGAGGTTCTCGAACGGCACCGCGATCAGGTGCGCCGTCGCCAACTCGTCGACGGCGCGTCGGCCCATCGCTCGGACACGATCGACCGAGACGCCGAGCCGTGCGAGGTATGCCGCCGCCTCGTCGTCGGTCAGCGGTGGCAGGGGTGCCGGCACGAGTCGACGGTACCGTCGCCGTCGATGCCGATCGACCTGCGCCCACGCCGATCGAGGAGTCGACCGTGCTGATCGACGTCGCACTCAACCCGTTCGAGGCCGAGGTCCCGGACCTGGTGGCGGCGGCGGTGCGCGCCGAGTCCGCCGGTGCCGACGGGGTGTGGATCGCCGATCACTTCTCCGGAGCGGTCGTCGACCGCGGCTGGTCGCGCGATCCGTTCGTGTGTCTCGCCGCTGTCGCGTCCATGACCGACCGGGTACGGCTCGGGCCACTCGTTGCGAACATCCGCAACCGGCACCCGGCGCAGCTCGTCAGCGCCGTCAACTCGGTGCACTCGCTCGCGCCGGGGCGCGTGGTGCTGGGCATGGGCTCGGGCGCTGCTCCGGGCTCTCGGTTCGCCGTCGAGCACGAGGCGATCGGGACCGAACTCGGCGACGCCGATCACCGTCGACGCCTCCTCGTCGAGCACATCGCCGCGGTCCGCACGCTGCACGACGGCGAACGCGATGACCGCCTGGCGGTCGCGGACGGACACCCGTGCCCGCCGATCGTCGTCGGCGCTTCTGCGGCGCCCACGCTCGCCGTCGCACTCGAACACGCCGACGGGCTCAACGTTCGCGCCGGCGCCGCCGCACCGACGCTGATCGAGACCGCCCGCGCCGCTGCGCCCGCCGGTTTCGAGATCAGCGTGTTGGAGGGACCGACCGTCACGGGCGACGCGATCGATCGGTATCGGCGGCTCGGCGCGGATCGAGTCGTCATCGGCGTCAGCGCGCCGTTCGCGGGTGCTGACGTCGACGCCGCACTCCGCCACCTCGCTGGCTGATCGCCGCCGAACGGATCTCGGCCGGTGCGCGGGGCTTCGGCGAGACTTCGGCACTAACTTCGCCGCCATGCGCTCGACGAACCGCACGGTCCTCGCCGCCGGACTCGCAGCCGTCCTGGTCCTCTCCGCCTGTGGCGGGGGCTCCGACGATGCCGAGGACACCCCCGACGAATCGTCGGAGGCAACCGACGCCTCCGAACCCGAGCCCGAACCCGAACCCGAGCCGGAACCTGAACCCGAACC
>JBCBDK010000438.1:0-1652 GCA_038529675.1 Actinomycetota bacterium | reverse complement strand
GAACCTGAACCCGAACCGGAGCCAGAACCTGAACCCGAGCCGGAGCCGGAACCCGAGCCGGAGCCCGAGCCCGAGCCGGAAACCGAAGCACCTGCCGGCCCGGTTGCGGAGGCGACGGCGAACCTCGTCGAGTGGGCCGTCGAGGCGCCGACCGAGTACACCGCCGGCACGGTGACGTTCACCGCCACCAACGGCGGGAACTTCCCGCACGAACTCGTCGTGATCGCGGGCGAGAGCTACGAGTCGCTGCCCCGCGACGGCGGCGGCTCGGTGATCGAGGACGAGCTCCCGACCGGTGCGTTGATCGCCCGCACCGCGCGCATCTCGGCTGGGCAATCGGAGACCCTCGCCGTCGAGTTGGCGCCCGGGAGTTACGTCCTCGTGTGCAACCTCGGGTCCGGCATCAACAGTCACGCCGGTCAGGGTCAGCGCCTCGACGTCACGGTCACCGAGTGACTCCCGCGCGGACGACGCAGGGGAATCGTTCGGAACAGCCGATGAACGTGCGCGCCGGTTCCCGACCGCGGCCGCAGTGACGAGGTAGCGTCTTCTCCCGTGAGTCTCGACGAGATGACGCGCCACGCCGGGCGTGACGCGGCCGACACCGTCGGTTCCGTCGCCGCCTGGCCCGAGCGCATCGACGGTGGCCGGGGCTCTCGCCCCGACGCTGCGGCCGACGGCGATGCCGTCGACGAGCGCCGCCGTCGCCTCGTCCTGATCCTCGCCGCGGCAGCCGTCCTGGCACTGGCCGGCGTCGCCGCAGTCCTCACCGCCGACGACGGTCCCGGCACGCTGCAGAGCGACGCCGCCGTCGCCGCCGTCACCGACAAACAACTCGACGCGCTCACCGGCGGCGCCGGTCCGGAAACCGCGCAGGCCGCAGCCGCCCTCGTCGACGGGCAGGAAGCAGGAGCGTCGCAGTTCGTCGAGTTCGTCGACACCGAACTCGCCGGCGTCGACGACCCCGACCCGGAGGGTTCCGCCGGACCCGAACGGGCCGATGGCGCGTGCACGATCGGAGCGTTGTCGCTCCGCCTCGGCGCGAGCGGCGACGGCGTTCGGTGCCTGCAGGCTGCGCTCGCCGCGGCAGGTCACTTCGACGGCGCCGTCGACGGCGAGTTCGGTCGGTCGACCTACGACGCCGTGCAGTCGTACCAGGTGGCGGAGAACTTCTTCGTCGACGGTGTGGTCGGGCGCGAAACCGCACTCGGCCTCGACGTCTGGCCCGACGAGGAGTCGCTCGTCGTCCGCACTCCCAGGCCGCCGGCAGGAGCGACCGATCTGTGGGGTGTGGAGCTGTCACCCGTTGCCTCCGCCGGCGACGACGCGCCGCCGCTCCCCGAGAACTCAGGGTCCGGCTACCGGGTCGTCTACGACCGCGGCGGCCAGCGGGTGTGGGCCGTCGACGAGAACGAGCGGGTCATCCGATCCTGGCTCGTCTCCGGGTCGCTGTACTCGAACGAGCGACCCGGGACGCACAGCGTGTACTCGAAGTCCGAGGTCTCGACGGCATGGAACGGCAAGGCCTACCTGCCGCTCATGATCAGGTACCAGAAGACCGAACGCGGCAACATCGGCTTCCACGGCATCCCGACCAAGGTCGACACCGGCGAGTCGTACCAGACGACCGACGAACTCGGGACCCGGCTGTC
>JBCBDK010000437.1:0-3943 GCA_038529675.1 Actinomycetota bacterium | reverse complement strand
CCGCGGCGCGACGACGGACGACACGGGTCGAGGTGCGGCGTGGCGGCGCAGTCGGTGCGCCTCGGGTGCGGAACCGATCGTTGTACCGAGGTGTGCAATGCGCACGATCCAACGGTGACGTCCGGAGACGACACCGTCGTCCGGAGCTGGGAACGGAGGCGCGAAGCGGAGCTGTATGGGCCGTGTGCCGCCGTTCCTCAGGATCGCCGGTAATCGACGTTATGTCAATTTACCTTCACAGGATGGACATCTGACCGAGGGTCGTGCAGAATGACCCTCGACCTCCTCTCGAGGTTGGTCAAACTGTTGGGATTGCAGGCGTTGCGATCATCGGGCGGCGCCGCATCCGCAGGCACCGCCGGACGATCACGAACCTCGACCTCGACATGAAGTTCAAGCTGATGTCACGTCGGCCGAACCTCATCATGTGCAGGAGGAAACAGACACCATGACGGTCACCCACACGATGACAGTCGCCCACCGAGGTCGAGTGCAGATCGATCGAGATCACACCGAGATGCGGCGGCTGCGATGGCGCGTCGGTGCGGTCGCTGTCGTAGCTGCTGCGGCGATGACGATCGGCGTGATGCCCTCTCCCGTCGCCGCGCAGCCTGAGCCCGCGCCGGTCAAGGCGCAGGCGACGTTGAGCGCCGGCGTCGTCAACGGGTTGGCCCAGGGCAGCCGGGGGGACAACGTCCGTGCGCTGCAGCAGGCACTGCTCGATTTCGGCATCACCGTTCGCGGTGGCGCCGACGGCATCTTCGGGCCGGGAACCAAGGCCGGTGTCGAGGCGTTCCAGGCGTCACGCGGCCTGCCGGTCACCGGCGTCGTCGATCCGGCGACGGCCGATGCGATCGCCGCAGGTGGCGCAGCGGACGCCGGTTCGACCGATGCCGGCGGAGGTCTTCCGGCCGGAATCGCCGATCTCGCTCGTGGTGCGGAGGGTGCACTCGTGGAACAGCTGCAGAACGCGCTCGTCGACAAGGGCGTGTGGCTCGCTGCCACGAACGGTCGCTTCGACGGCGCCACCGAGCGCGGACTCCGGCAGTTCCAGAAGTGGAACGGACTGACGGTGACCGGAACGATCAACCCGGCGACGTTGAAGGCGCTTGGCCTCGACGGTAGCGCTCCCCCGACGTCGCAAGCACCCGAGGTTCAGGACGACACGGGCGACGGCTCGCCCGCCGCTCACGTCGGATTGTCCGTCGGTGCGCGGGGCGAACTCGTCGCCGAGCTGCAGCGGGCGTTGATGAACCGGGGCATCAACGTCCGCGGTGGCGACGACGGTGTCTTCGGGCCGGCCACGAAGTACTCGCTCGAGGAGTTCCAGCGCGCCGATGGGCGCGACGCAACCGGCGCCGTCACTGCGGCCGACGCCGCGTCGCTCGGCCTCGGCGGCAGTACACCCGCCGCTCCCCCGGCCTCGTCAGGGTTCGTCGGCCTCGCCCAAGGGGCCAGCGGTGACGCGGTCAAGGCACTCCAACAGGCGCTCATGGACGCCGGCGTGACGGTCGTCGGCGGAGCCGACGGATCATTCGGGCCGGCGACGGCGAGCGCGTTGCGGTCGTACCAGCAGGCGCAAGGTCTCACGGCGAACGGCACGGTCGACGCCACGACCGCCGAGCGACTCGGCCTCGGGTCGTCGAGCGGACCACAGGCGTACAACCCACCCGCAGACGATGCTGCGGCCGAGCCTGCCTCGGAGAACGAGTACGTCGGCTTGCGGCGCGGTGACTCCGGTCCGCTCGTGCTCGAGGTCCAACACGCACTCCAGCGGTTCGGGTTCGTGATCATCGGTGGGGCTGACGGCAACTTCGGGCCGTCCACGGAGCGAACGCTCGGTTCGTTCCAGTCGGTGAACGGCATTCCTCGGACCGGCGTCGTGTCGGAACGCGGTGCACGGATCATGGCGCTCGGCTCCGGCGAGAACAAGGCCCCGGGGTCCTTCCAGATGGAGCGCTTCCCGGTACAGGGGCTGTGCTTCTTCGGCGACACCTGGCACGCGCCTCGCGGTGGCGGCCGTCTGCACGTCGGAACCGATCTCATCGCGGACGAGGGGAAGCTGCTCTACGCCGTCGTCGACGGGGAGATCAGCAAGCTCTACTGGGATCAGCCCGGTCGGCTCTCCGGCAACGGTCTTCGGCTGCGTCAGCCCGACGGTACGTACTTCACCTACCTCCACATGCTCGGCTTCGCCCCGGGCATCGAGCTCGGCACGAAGGTCAAGGCCGGCGACGTGATCGGGTGGGTCGGCAACACCGGCTCGAGCGCAACGGCGCACCTCCACTTCGAGATCCATCCCGGTGGCGGCGCGGCGATCAACCCCTACCCGTACCTGAAGGCGATGGACGAGTGCGGCGACACCGAGGCGAAGTATCAGGTGTCCTACGACACCGGGTCGTGACCTCTCTCCACTCCCCCAGATCTCCACAGTCACCACCTGCACACTGGTGAATCGGTTGGTGGGACGTCGGCGACTGTACCGCCGACGTCCCACTGCCGCGTCTGGGGACCCGCACGAAGCGAGCGTGGGACGAAGGTCAGCCGAGACCCTGGCCGACGGGCGGGATCTCACCGGTAGATGTCAACTCCGTCCCGTCGGCGCGCCACTCGACGACCCAGGGCTCGAGGCTCGGACAGCAGAACGGATCGGTGTCGGCGTAGTGCCCATAGATGACGTTGACGGTGGCGTCGTCGACGCGTTCGATCGTGATCGATGCTCGCGGTTCGTCCGTCGCAGTGCGGACGAACTGGCCCGACGCGAAGAGGAACACCTGGGCAGGCGACGACGCCGTGGCACCGGGCACCGTTGCGTACACGGCCGAGAGCGCGCTCTTCGGGTCGTATGTCGACATGTCGGGAACGACCCAGTCGCCGAGCGAGCCAATGGTCGCCTCCGCCTCGTCGGGGGTCAGCGGCGCCACCACCTCGACATCGGGCGCAGCGGTGTCGGGGCACTGCACGTATCGGATCGGCTCCACCGATGAGAGCCCGTCGACGAGGATGGCCGTCCCGTCGTCCACCAGCTCGAACGCCATGCGGCTCTGTTCGACCTCGTCGGCATAGGCGGTCTCGACCGTCGCCTCGATCCGGGTGTCGGTGCGGCCGAGCACCTTGACGAGTCCGCCGCCCGACTCGAACAGGCTGAATCCGTCGTCGTTGATGACGATCACGTTCCCGGCGTTCTCGATGACGCTCTGATCGCACTCCTGCGCCGAGACTTCCGCCGAGTCGCTCACCCGCCAGGCCCCGAGCATCGATTCGGGGAACGACACGTCGAGTGGCGCTTCGTCGGCCGGCGGCGCCACGCTCGTCGTGTCACCGTCGGACGGCGTTGGCTCGGGGGCAGGCGCTGTCATCGGTGGGGTCGACGACGTCGTCTCGCTCGGAGCAGCCTCCGCTGGGGCCGCCGACTTGTCATCCTCCTCGAGTCCCGCAGGAACCTCGTCGACTCCGGGTGTGCTGGTGGTGTCGGCGTCGCTCCCGCAGGCGGCGAGCAGGCCGCCGAGGGCCGCCGCAGTACCGACATGGCGGGCGAGCCCGGTCGTCGGGCGTCGTGGTCTGGTCGTGAACATGTGAGAACACCTTTCGTGGGGGGGCGATCGGATCGATCGCTGGTGGTCACCCCTTCAACGCAGCGGCACCGCGTTCGTCATGCCATCGAGGTCACGTTTTCCTGCCGTCGGGCGCGTGCCCGGACGACGCATACCACGCCCGGAGCGTCTCGAACGCGAGCTTGGGTTCGCCCTCTTCGCTGAGCAGACCCTTGCGGTTGTACCCGTCCTGGATGCCGGGCAGCACCCGAACCGGTGCACGGAAGTCCTTGAGGATCCACGGCGAGAGCCCTGCGACTGCTCCCCTGCCGGCATCGGACCGATTCGCGTCGATCATCGACAGCTGCGCCTCGTACACGGCGCGCTGGAACTCCTCGGTCCAGATCTCA
>JBCBDK010000436.1:0-3952 GCA_038529675.1 Actinomycetota bacterium | reverse complement strand
GGTCTCGCCGCCGTGGTCGGCTCCGGAGCCGTCGGAGCTGGTCATCGGAGCGTGGTCACGGTCTGCGGTGGCTGCACATCGGGAGTGTCGGACGGGTGCGGTCGGGCTGACGCTGCCTCCACATCATGAACGATGGCTGTCACGCTGCGTCGCTCATCCAGCGTGCGCGCCGAAGGGATCGTCGGTCACGACGCAGTCCTCGAGCACCGACAGCGCGGCCGTCGCAGCCCGCAGCACCCGGGAGTCGCGGCAGAGCACGATGACCGCCCCGCCCGATCCGGTGTAGTTGGCGTGCGCTCCGACCGCTCGTGCCGCCTGCACCATCTCGACGTGAGGTGGAGCGAGGTCGAGCAGCTCCGCGCGCAGTGCGAACGTCCGGTCCATCGCCTCGCCGAGTTCTGCGATCGATCCGCGCTCGATCGCCCGAGCCGCGTCCAGCGCGGCCGACCCCAGCGCCGCCATCTCGGCAGCGATGCGGTCGGCACGCTGCGCGAGCGGGCCGTGCACGACACCACTCGGTGCCGACGCAGTGGTTCGATGGGCGAGCAGCCACTGGCCCGGTGGTGCCGGCAACGGTGTGGTCCGAGCTCGGAGCGCGCCATCCGAACCCGGAACCCGAGGAGCGTCGGCGCCGAAGTCCATGAGAGCGGGGCGACCGTGAGACTGGACGAGTCGGTCCTGCAGCCCGGCTGCGATGCCGAGGCCCTGTGTCTCGACCTCGAGCGCGGCGAACGAGCGCACCGTCGGGTCGGTCAGGTCGGTGGTCCATCGAGCGTCGGTGTCCGCGGCCCGGAGCGCGTCGATCACACCGAGCACGATGGCGCTCGAGCCGGCGAGGCCGACCGAACGGGGGATCGTGGTGTGAACAGCGATGGTTGCTCGCTCGGCGAGCTCGGCCGGCATGGCCTGCCGCTGGACGAGGTACTCGACCGTGACGTCGACGAGGTGTCGGAGTCCGGAGGCGTCGCTGCTGGTCTCGCCGGCGGTTGGGTTCACGGCGCCGATCGTCGACCCAGCTGTCGATCCGACGTCGAGTGCGACCTCGACCGTCGCGGCGAAGACCGGGACCGGCACGGCGACCACCGCACCGCCGAAGCCGTCGGACGGATTCCCGGCCAGTGCCGCTCGGGCGGGGACGACCGCACGAACGGCGGCTCGGGAGTCCATCGTGCGGAGTCTGGCAGCTCCGGCGTCGCTCGCGCCGATGGTCGACACTGTCTCACGAGATGGCGTAGTTGTTGCCGATTCGACGCGGGTCACGAGGTGAAGCCAGCGAAGACGTTCATCGTGATCGCCCCGTCGACGACGTCGATCGAGGCGATCGTGAGCACGTCGGTCCCGCGTCCGGCGGTGCCCGCGTCGTCGTCGAACGGGAAGACCGCCTGGAAGAGCAGCGGTGGGGCTGCCTCGGTCCGGAAGACGAACCCGTCGTTGCCGACCGGAACGAATCCACCCGTCGGTTCGTTCGTGACGTCCGCGATGATCGTCGCTGCTGCGTCTCCTGCGGCGCGTCGGGCTCCGAACACCGCGGCATACGCGTCCTCGACCGCCATCGCGAGCTCGGCGAGATCCGAACCGGATCCCACTCGGGCGTCCGACTCGATGGAACCGCCGTCGTCGGCCAGGTCCGCCCCGATCACGACGGCCCGCAACGACCCGTCGAGTGTGAGTTCGAGCGAGCGGGTGGCGGAGCCGTCGACGCCCAACTGATCGGGCTGGTACGGCTCACCCGCAGGATTCGGCTCGCACGACCCGTCGGGAAGGAGTGCGCACTGCTCGAATCGAGCGAGTTCGAGCGGCAGTGCTTGCGTCAGGTCTTCGGGCCAGGTCGACCGGACGAAGTACGCCCCGTCGGCGAGCGAGTCGCCGGGCGGCGTCAGCGTGGGCGACGGCGCTCCGTGCCAGGTGTCCGCACAGCACGGCGGCACCGCCTTGTCCGAGAGCTCGTCTCGGGGGACCGGCGCCCAACCCGACTCGACCGTCGGGGCAGACGTCGGACTGGTCGAGCGTTCGGTCGTCGCCGGGAGCGACGCGGCTGGTGCGTCGTCGGACCCGCAGGATGCAGCCGCGAGGCTCGCGAGCACGAGCAGCGGCTTGATGGCGGCGCATCTCACCCGGTGGGCCACGCCTTCGATGGTCCCTGTTCGCGAGGGTCCTGACCAGGGGCGTTCGGCCTGGCGGTCGCCACCGCCGGGCGGCCGTGCGCCCGGCGTCGGCCAGCTACGGTCACGGCGATGCCGACGATCCGCCGCGCCACGCCCGCCGACATCGTGCGGTTGTCCACCACCGCGATGCGTGCGTTCCACGACGACCCGGTGATGCGGTGGCTCGTCCCGGAGGACGAGCGGTACTTCGCGGCGGGCGGCGAGATCATGCGAGGGCCGATGACGTCGTGGATCGACCTCGGCGAGGTCTGGTGCACCGACGACGGTGCCGCGGTCGCCGCGTGGATCCCGCCCGGTCGGCCCGAGACCTCGATCGAGCCGGACCCGCCGGTCGCCGCACCGCCGCCCGATCGCATCGAGCGGTTCGAGCTCCTCGGGCCGTCGATGGCGGCGAACACGCCGCCGGAGGAGCACTGGTACCTCCAACTGCTCGCGACCCACCCCGACTGGCAACGACAGGGGCTCGGTGCGGTCCTGATGCACCACATGTTCGAACGAGCCGACCTCGATGGTCTGCCGTGCTATCTCGAGACCGAGACGGTCGAGAACGTCGCCTACTACCGCCGCCACGGCTTCGGGGTCCGCAGCGAATGGGACGTCCCGGCGTGGAACTCCATGGCCGGCCCGCACATGTGGGGCATGCTCCGTCCGGCCCGCTGAGCCCGGGCGACCGCGTCGTGAGATCGAGCGGCGCCGGCTCAGGCTCGTGCGGCCTCGGCGCGTGCGCGGAGGTCGCCGACGGCGTGCTCCAGACCCTCGGGGTCGCGATACAGCGCCGAACCGGCGACCAGGACGTTCGCGCCGGCAGCAGCGGCGCCGGCGATGGTCGTCGGGCCGATGCCGCCGTCGACCTCGATATGGACGTCGTCGGCGCGACCCGCGGCCTCGAGTAGTCGCTGCACCTCGGCGATCTTCGGCTCCATCGTCGGGATGTACGCCTGGCCGCCGAAGCCGGGATTGACCGTCATCACCAACACCATGTCGATCAGGTCGAGCACGTGCTCGACGGCGGTCGCCGGCGTGGCCGGGTTGAGCGCCACCGCCGCCGTCGCACCGAGATCGGCGATGTTGGCGAGGGTCCGGTGGAGATGGGTACACGCCTCGGCGTGCACGATGAGCCGGGAGCATCCGGCCTCGACGTACTGTGCCGCCATCACGTCGGGGGTGAGGACCATGAGGTGGGCCTCGAACGGGACCTCGCAGTGGCCGCGGGCCGACGCGATCACGTCGGGCCCGAACGTGAGGTTCGGGACGAACTGACCGTCCATGACGTCCCACTGGATCAGGTCGACGCCCGCAGCCTCGAGGGCGGCGACCTCGTCGCCGAGCCGGGAGAAGTCGGCGGGGAGGACGGACGGTGCGATCAGCGTGGGGCGACTCATCGAGCCGAGAACCTAACCGGCCGATCAGCCGGGGCCTCCACTGCCGTCCCCATCCCGGTTTCCGTCTCCATCGCCACCACGATCACCGTCTCCAGCGTCCGCGCCAGCGGATGGCGAGTCGTCGCCCCGCCACTCGTCGTCGGCATCGTCCCACTCGTCGTTCCGGGCCTCGACGGTCGCCTGCCAGTTCATCGCCTCGGCCCGTGACGGGTAGGGCCCGAGCGTGTTCGCAGCCAGCCCACGTTCGGACGCCGGCACCGCCTGCTGCTTGTCGAGGTCCCAGTACCACTGGTCGTCGCGGCTCATCGCACCAGTCTCGCGCCGACGACGCGTCCGCACCGACGGTCCCTATGAAGATGGGCTGATCCTGAACCTGCGCGGTGTGAACCTCAACGATGACGGCCC
>JBCBDK010000435.1:0-3958 GCA_038529675.1 Actinomycetota bacterium | reverse complement strand
CGCTCGCCACGGTGCTCGGCGTTCCGCTCGCCTGGCTGCTCGCCCGGACCGAGTTCCCCGGCCGGTCGATCGTCCGTGCGCTGGTGACGTTGCCGATGGTGCTGCCGCCCGTGGTCGGCGGTGCTGCACTGCTGTTCGCGCTCGGCCGCCGCGCGCCGATCGGCGAGGCGCTCGACGACGCATTCGGCCTCGTCCTGCCGTTCTCGACGACCGGCGTGATCCTCGCCAACACGTTCGTGGCGCTCCCGTTCCTGGTCATCACGGTCGAAGGCGCGATCGCGGGTCTCGACGGCCGCCACGAGGCGGTCGCCGCAGGCCTCGGCGCATCGCGCTGGACGGTGTTCTGGCGAGTCGTGCTCCCGATGATCCGCCCTGGACTCACTGCCGGCGTCGTACTCGCCTGGGCGAGGGCGTTCGGCGAGTTCGGGGCGACGATCACGTTCGCCGGCAATCTCCGAGGACGAACACAGACGTTGCCGCTCGCCGTGTTCGTCGAGCTCGACGGCGATCGCGACACCGCGATCGCGATCAGCCTGCTCATGGTGGTCGTCTCGGTGGCGGTGCTGCTGGGGCTGCGCGAGCGCTGGTGGCCCGTCGCACGCCACGGCGTGGGCACGATCGGGCGTGCCACGACCGAGCCGACCGGGGACGGCGCGAGATGAACCAAACGACCGGACTGGTGGCGCAGCTCCACGACCGCCGCGGCGCGTTCGACCTCGATGTCGAGCTCGAAGTCGCGGCGGGGGAGACACTGGCGCTGCTCGGACCGAACGGAGCGGGCAAGTCGACGATCGTCGAGCTGCTCGCCGGGCACCGCTCGCTCCGTACCGAAGGCTGCATCCGACTCGGTCGCACCGTGCTCGACGAGCCGGCGGGCGACACGTTCGTCCCCCCCGAACGGCGACGCGTCGCGACCGTCTACCAGCAGCATCTGCTCTTCGAGCACATGACCGCCCGGGCGAACGTCGCGTTCGGGCTCCGCGCCGCCGGCCACGGTCGCCGACCGGCCGAACGACGTGCAGCCGAGCTGCTCGAGTTGTTCGGGATCGGCGAACTCGGGGATCGGCGACCGGCGCAACTGTCGGGCGGGCAGGCACAGCGGGTCGCGATCGCCCGCGCCGTGGCCGTCGACCCTGCGCTGCTGCTGTTCGACGAGCCGCTCGCGGCGCTCGATGTCGAGACACGCACCGGTGTGCGGCGTACGTTGCGCGACCATCTCGCAGCCGTCGAGGTACCAGCCATCCTCATCAGCCACGAGCCCGCCGACGCGCTGCTGTTGGCCGACCGGATCGCGGTGGTCGAGCACGGTCGGATCACCCAGGTCGGCACACCCGAGGAGGTCCGGCGCCACCCGACGACGAGCTACGTCGCGGCGCTCGCCGGGACCAACCTCGTCCGGGGACGCGCCGCGACGGGCGAGGTGGTGGTCGACGGCGTCGGCGAGACCCACCGGCTCCGTGTCGCCGACACCTCGGTGGATGGACCGGTCGTGTGCACCATCCGGCCGGAGGCCGTGTCGTTGCACCGGGAGCCTCCGACCGGCTCGCAGCGCAACGTGTGGCCGACCATCGTCGACGACGTCGAGGAACTCGGCGACCGGGCACGGGTCACGGTCGGGGCGCCACTGCCGCTCGCCGTCGACGTCACGCCGTCCGCCGTCCGCGCGCTCGGCGTGGAACCCGGCGTCAGCGTGTGGCTGGCGGTCAAGGCCACCGAGGTGAGCGTCCGCCGCGAGTGACCGCAACCAGAGTTCGGCCCGGACTCGCCTGCGTCGGCCGGCGGCTACGGTCGGGTCATGGAGGCCACCCTCGCCCGAGACGTGACGCACCTGCCGAACACTGCGACGGCGGAGGAGATCCACGAGGTGCTCGCACGCGACGCCGTTGTCGTGATCGACGACCTCGCCGACCACGACCGGATCGATGCGATCGCGTCGGAGATGGCACCGTTCATCGACGCCACCCCGGCGGGCTCCGACGACTTCGCCGGGCGATCGACCCGTCGGACCGGAGCGCTCGTCGCCCGGTCACCGTCGAGTCGCGCGCTCGTCCAACACCCACTCGTGCTCGACGTGACCGGTCGCCTGCTGCACCGGGCGACCACGTACCAGCTCCACCTGACCCAGACCATCGCCATCGGGCCCGGGTCGACGGGTCAGCAGATCCACCGTGACCAGTGGGCGTTCGACTTCTTCGAGTTCCCGGCCGACCACGACATCCAGTGCAACACGATCTGGGCGATGACCGACTTCACGGAGGACAACGGCGCGACCCGAGTGATCCCCGGGAGCCAAGGGTGGGACAACGGACGCCACGACGTGAGCGAGACGGTGCCGGCGACGATGACGAAGGGATCGTGCCTGCTCTACACCGGCAAGGTGTACCACGGCGGCGGTGAGAACCACTCTGACGAGACGCGTGTCGGGCTCAACATCACGTACTGCGCGGCGTGGCTGCGCCAGGAGGAGAACCAGTACCTGTCCTGCCCGCCCGACGTCGCCGCCACGCTCGACGACGAGTTGTTGCAGCTCATGGGGTACCGGATCGGGGCATACGCACTCGGCTACGTCGACGACGTCCGAGATCCGCTCGAGGTGATCCGTGGCGGCGCCGGCGCGATGAGCTTCGGCACCGGACGCAGCTGAGGTGGCAGGTCCTCCGCCCGACCGACGTCGTCCACGGGGCAGCTCAGCGGCAGGGGCCGGTCGGCGTCGGCGCGGGCGACGTGACGCCATCGAGCGTCTCCACGACGTGCAGCTCGGATCCGAAGTAGTACGTACCCAGCATCCACGACGCAGTCTCGATCTCGGCGACGTGTGCGGGCGCTCGACCGAACTCGGCCTGAAACCACACGATCTCCGTCGCCAGTTCGTCGAGGTCCGCGGCACAGCGGGCCTCGATCTCGTCGTCCGGCAGTGAGCCGGGCTCGCCGCCCCACGGCCACGCCGTGAAGGCCTCCGTCCGGCCGATGAGCGCCGGGAGCGCACATCGTTCGGCCGCTGCGGCGGTCACTCGAAACGACTCGTCGAGGATCGCCGCCGAGTCCGGTTGCTCGGCTCGACGGAAGTTCCAGTCGAGACGTTGGCGTGCGTGGGCGAGCAACGTGTCGAGGTCCTTGCGCAGGTCGTCGGGGACGTCGCGGATCGCACCGAAGGCGTCGATGAAGAACTGCAACGGCACCACGGCGTCGTCGGCCCACCGCGTCGGTGCCATCGCCGCAGCCTCACAGAACGTCAACGACTCCGGCGGGGCGGCACGCTGCAGATCGACGCCGGCGACCTCGGACAACACGATGTCGCTCTCGGGGTCCGCGAGCTGATCGAGCGTCACACGACCCGAGGGCGAACTGGTCCCGTCGCTCGTCTCCGCGACGGACGCGTCGGCGCCCGACGCCGCGTCGGGCACGATCGAGTCGGGCACGGCCTCGTCGAACACGGCCTCGTTTGACGCGCCACCGCAGGCCGCCAGCAGTGACGCCGCGACGGCCGGAAGCACACGAACTCGGCGCATGGCGGTTCATCGGCTCGAGACCGGCGCAACCTGAACGCGTTGACTCGATCACCCCGCCGCTCGGCCTGCGACGTCTTCGTGCAGGTGCGCGACGTCACGCAACGGTCGAGGTGGCGAACTTGCGGATCGAGAGCGCCGCGAACAACACGGTGATGCCGATCGACCACGCGAGTGTCACCGTCGCATCGGTCCCGACCGGCAGCCCGTTGTAGAGCGCCCGGGCCGCATTCGTGGCGACCGTGAACGGGTTGTTCCTGGCGATGGGTTCGAGCCAGTCGGGCATCTGCCGCGGGTCCACGAACGCTGAAGACACGAACGTGAACGGGAACATCCAGATGAACCCGCCCGAGTTGGCCGCCTCCACCGAGCTGTCGCTGAGGCCGATGAATGCCTTTATCCACGACAGCTCATAGCTGATCCGTAGAAGGAGCTGCGTTGGGAGCAGAGCC
>JBCBDK010000434.1:0-3964 GCA_038529675.1 Actinomycetota bacterium | reverse complement strand
GCCGGGTGCTCCCAGGTGAAGCCGATGCCACCGTGGATCTGGATGTTCTCGGCCGCGGCGTGGAAGTAGGCCTCCGAGCAGTAGGCCTTTGCGAGCGACGCCGTGGACGCCAGCTCGTCGTTCATCTCCGCGGCGCACCACAGGCCGTAGTAGGCGGCCGACTTGGCCGACTCGACCTCGAGCAGCATGTCGGCGCACTTGTGCTTGATCGCCTGGAACGAACCGATCGGGCGGCCGAACTGCACGCGCACCTTGGCGTATTCGACGGCCTGCTCGAGCACCAGCTGGGCGCCACCGACCTGCTCAGCGGCGAGACCGACGGCGACGAGGTCGAACACCGTCGAGAGCGTGTCCCAGCCAGCGCCTTCCTCACCGAGCAGCTTCGCCGGCGTGCCGTCGAACTCGATCTTGGCCTGCTTGCGGGTCTGATCCATCGTGGACAGCTGCGTGCGGGTGATGCCCGAGGCGTCACCGTCGACGAGGTAGAGGCTCGTGCCGGCCGGCGACTTGGCGGCGACGATGAGCAGGTCGGCGATGTGGCCGTCGATCACGAACGACTTGGTGCCGGTGAGGGTGACGTCGCTGCCGGCGCCGGCTTCCATCTCGATGCCGGCCTCGTCCCAGCGGCCGTTCGGCTCGGTGACGGCGAGGGTGGCGATGGTCTCGCCCATGGCGATCTTCGGGAGGTGCTCGCCCTTGGCGGCGTCGTCTCCCGACTGCAGCAGCGTGTTGGCGCCGAGGACGACCGACGAGAAGAACGGGGCGCACAGCAGCGCACGGCCCATCTCCTCGAGCACGATGCCGAGCTCGATGTAGCTGAAGCCCGAGCCGCCGTACTCTTCGGGGATGGCCAGACCCTGCAGACCCATCTGCTCGGCCATCTGGGTCCAGACGTCGGTGTCGTAGCCCTGGTCGGTCTCCATCTGCTCGCGGACGGCCTCCTCGGAGGACTTGGCCTCGAGGAACGCCCGGATCGTGCTGCGGAGCTCTTCCTGCTCCTCGGTGAAAGCGAAGTTCATGCTGGAGACTGTGCTCGGGTTGCCCTCCACCTCGCAAATCTGCTTGTGTACACACGTGGACACACTTGGAGACGAGATGTCGCACAACGCTCGAGGAACCCGGCTCGGGGTTCGCGAGCTGCGCGCCACATTGGCCGGCTCGATCCGACGGGCGGAGGCAGGTGAGCGACTCGTCGTGACCTCGGGTGGTCGGCCGATCGCGCAACTCGCACCGCTCGACAGTGAGGCGTCCGATCTCGACGGCCTGCTGGCCAGCGGTGCGGTGGTCGCCCCACGTCGCCGGTCGTCGTTCCGCCCGCCCCAACCCGTCCCCGTGTGGGCCGGCCTCCGCCTCGACCAGGTGCTCCGTGAACTCCGCGGCTGAGCACGTTCGGGGTCAGAGTCACACCGTTCTCGACCAACAGAACGTTCGGGGTCAGAGTCACACCGTTCTCGAGCGTCTGGTGCCGGAGAACGCGACGACTCCGACCCCGAACGTTCTCGGGCTGAGGAGCGGGCGATGACCGTCGCGCTCGACACGTCTGCGCTGCTCGCGCTCGCGGTTGAGGGCCCTCAGCGCCGAGTTGCGCTCGATGCGCTCGACGCGGACGCCGACCCGGTGTGGGCAGCCTCCGCGATGGCGTTGACCGAGGCGCTTCCGGCGATCGATCGTCTCGCCGACCAGCAGATCACCCGCCTCGATCTCGAGGATGCGATCCGTTTGGTCTGGGATCACCTCCACGTCGTGCCGGTCGACCAGCGTTGCCTCGATCGAGCCGCAGCACTCGCCCGCACCCAGCCAGTTCGGCTGAGCGACGCGATCCAGCTCGCTGCGGCAGAGCGACTCCCCCGCCCGATCCGGTTCGTCACCTTCGACCCCGCGCAGATCGGGGTCGCGATGAGCCTCGGCTTCGACGTGATCAGCACCTGACGAGATGTACCCGGCCCATCGTGTACGAACGGGTCGGGGTCGGCGGGACTCTGGCAGACTCGGCGAATGGCTGCCCCGAGCGACACGCTGCACTGGTCGAACGCCGACGCCGAGGTCCACAAGGTCGTTGTCGGCCCGTACGAGAACAACGTGTTCGTCGTTCGATGCAAGCGCTCGGGTGATGCCGTGCTCATCGATGCCGCCAATGAACACGAGATGCTGCTCGAGCTGTGCGAGGCGCTCCGCGTCACGAGGGTGCTCGAGACCCACGGCCACTGGGATCACATCCAGGCCGTGCCGGCGATGCGCGAAGCGGGCTACGAGGTCGCGGTCACCAAGCTCGACGCGCCGAAGCTCGACGAGGTCGGCTACGACGTGTTCCTCGACGACACCGAGGTGATCGAGGTCGGCCACCTCCGCCTCCACGCCATCCACAACCCCGGTCACACACCCGGCTCGATCTCGTTCCGACTCGCCGACACGCCACTGCTCTTCACCGGCGACACGCTGTTCCCCGGCGGCCCCGGCAACACGAGCTTCGACGACGCCGACTTCGACACGATCATCCGGTCGATCAGCGACAAGCTCTTCGCCTTCGACGACCGCACGATCATCCTCCCCGGCCACGGCGCGAACTCGACGATCGGCGCCGAGCGACCCCATCTCGAGGAGTGGATCGAACGAGGCTGGTGACATCACCGCGGTCAGAGCGGAACGATCACGTTCTGGGTCTGGCCCCAGGTGTGACAGCCGTAGCGTGGCCGGATGCGGTACGACGAACGGCCCCTCGACCACACACCGGTCCACACCGCCGAGCTGCCGCCCACCCCGATCCGTGATCGCAACGTCCCGGCGACGGCATGGGTCGAGGCCCCCGAGTCGCTCCTCGCGCTCGGCGACGACCTCCCCGACCGGCCGGTCGCCGAGTACAAACGTCGGATCGGGCCGTGGATCCTGTGGCGTGCCGGTCCCGCCCGAGGCGGCGACGCACGCTACTGGGTGGTGCACGACTCGACCGGCGACGAGTACACCCTCCGCCTCTTCCCCGACGGCAGCGCCGACGGCATCGGCCCCAGCGGCGGCCGACACGACCGCTTCCGAGCCTGGAAGGAAGACCTCCGCGATGCCGAGTGATCCCGGTGATCGAACGACCGGACGCCCGACGTGACCGGCCCGGTGGCGCGCCTCGCCGCCCTCGCGTCGACGGCACTCCTGACCGTCGGATGTGTGGACACGCTGCCCGACATCGAGACCGACGCTGCCCGCGCGGCGATCGAGCAGCTGGCCGACGCCAACCTCGGCAACGAGCCCGGATCGGCCGACCTCGACGAGTGCCCGATCGCTGGGGCCGCACGCCTGATCGACCAGTCGTTCGACCTGATCGGCGACGACCTCCTCCCACCGCCGACGGCCGACCGGTTCGCAATGGTCAGCCGCGTCGACGACGCAACCGTCGTGTCCTGCGGACGTGCGTCCGACACCCGGCGCATCGGGATCCGGGCCAGCGTCACCGACGCATCGATCGACGAGTTGTCAGTCCAACTCCTCCCGAACGAATCGAAGGACGCGATCGAGGTCCGCGAACGACCTGGCGACCGGGGCGGCGACACGGCTCGGATCTGTGTCGATGGACCGGAGGCCGCTGACGTGTGCTCCTACCTCTGGACCGACGGCGCACTCGCGATCAGCGTCGACGCGTTCGGTGAGACCGCGATCCGAATCCAGATGAACCGCGTCGAGGACCAGGCCCGTCCACTCATCCAACTGATCGTCGACGGCGTCGCCGAGGGCGCTGCCACCAGCTGATCCCACGCCGGTTCCACCGACTGATTCACCGGTGCGAATCCGTGCGCTACGTTCGGCCGCGATGACCCACGAGCCGTTCTTCCCCGACGTCGAACCCATCCGCTTCGAAGGACGCGAGTCCGCGAACCCGCTCGCGTTCCGGTGGTACGACGCGGATCGGGTCGTCGCCGGCCGGACGATGGCCGAGCACCTTCGCTTCGGCGTCTGCTACTGGCACAGCTTCGCGTGG
>JBCBDK010000433.1:0-3990 GCA_038529675.1 Actinomycetota bacterium | reverse complement strand
GCGGAAGCGGTGGTCGCGATCGCAGCGGCGAGCACCGTCGTCATCGCACCGCCGACCACGACGCCGATCGTGGCGACGCCTTGGCGGCGGTGCTGGTCGCGGCGTGCGAATCCGGCGAGCGCGTGCCCGGCGACGAGGCCGCCGAGGGCGGCGAGGACGGCGGTGACGATCGCGGTCCGGCCGACGATGATCGTGTCGGCGGGTGCGCCGGCGAGTGCGGCGAGGCCGGCGAGGGCTGCCGATGCGGCGAGCGCGAGCCGGTTCATGCTGCGCCCTGGTCTCGGAACGGGCGGACGTCCGGCGCGGCGCCGACACCCCACCGGCGGAGCGCCTCGGTGGCGTCCCCGCCGGACAGGTGGAGGCCACCGGTCCATCGGGCTGGCTCGTGCACGCCGTCGGCGCCGGCGGGATCGATCGTGACGAGGATCGGCGTGGCGAACGCACGGGTCATCCGGGTCACGAGGTCGATCGAGGTGCGGTCGGTGCGGCCGGTGACGACGACGATCGCGTCGCGCTGCCGACTCCGTCGAACCGCTTCGGCGGCGAGGCCGAGGTCGGCGTCGGTGCCGAGCTGGACGGCCGCCAGATAGTCGGCGATGTCCTGGCCCCGCTCCCCGGCGCGGAGGTCGAGGACGGTGCCGTCGGCCGCGAGGAGCCGCACGAGGTAGCCGGCTCGCCGCGACGCGGCGACGACCGATGCGGCCACATCGACGGCGGACTCGAAGTCGTCGGCGTGTCCGTAGGCCTCACGCCGCGTGTCGAGGACGACGATCGTCGACGGCAGGCTCGCGTCGACGTGTTCGCGCACCATCAGGGTGCCGGTGCGAGCCGTGCTCCGCCAGTGGACACGTCGAACGTCGTCGCCGGGCACGTATTCGCGCAGCGACTGGAACGTGATCGATCCGTCGCGGCCACGATCGTTGGCCAGTCCGTCGAGGTGCCGGAACCGGCCGCCGGGACGCGGGTCGATCGGGTGCTCTCGCGGCTGCACGAGCAGCGTCGCTGTGGCGCCGACGGCGGCGTCGGTCCGCCAGAGCCCGGCTGCGTCGGTCCGACCGAGCCGGGGTGCCTCGACCGTGACGGCACCGCGGTGCTGGGTCGGCAGGTCGACCGCGACGATGACCGAGCGTCCCTCGGCCAGTGCCGGGACGGCCCGGTCGATGCGTTCGTCGCCGATCGTGTGGGTGATCGTGGTGGCCGGCGCCCGTCGCACCCGCCGATTCACGACCATCACGAGGCTCTGCGCTGGTCGGCCGCGCTCGACCCGAACCGGCGCGATCTCGCGCTCGATGTCGAGGTCGGGGACGCGTCGGGCGGACCACCAGGCGACGCCGACGGCGACGAGGCCGGCGACGGCGGCCACCCGAAAGGCGGCGTGATCGAGCGCCCACCCGAGCGAGGCGGCGACCACGATCGCGGCGACGATGGTTGCGCCGAGCGGTGTGGAACGCGGGAGCCGGGACATCGGCTCAGTCCGGCGAACCGGCTCCGGCGTCGGTGCGGCCGCCGTGTCGCGCCGGCGGTGTGCCTGACGACGAGGTCGGCACGGGCACCGCGGCGATGAGTCGGTCGAGCACCGTCTCGACGCGGGCTCCGGACAGCGACGCATCGGGCGTGAGCACGATCCGGTGCGCGAGGACGGGTCGGGCGAGCGACCGGACGTCGTCGGGGGTGACGTAGGAGCGGCCGGCGGCGAGCGCCCGGGCCTGGGCTGCCCGCATGAGCCCGACGCTGCCGCGCGGGCTGACGGGCAGCCGGACCTCGGGTGCCGTGCGGGTCGAGGTGACGATGCGGAGCAGGTAGTCGGCGACGTCGTGGGCGACGTGGATCTGTTCGGCGGCGCCGACCATCCGTTCGGCGTCGCGCAGCGAGACGACGGGGCGGATGGCGGCGATGTCCGCGATCGCCGACTGGTCGAGCAGGATCTCGAGTTCGGCGGCGTGATCCGGGTATCCCATCGACGTTCGCATCAGGAACCGATCGAGCTGCGCCTCCGGGAGCGGGTAGGTGCCGTCCATGTCGATCGGGTTCTGCGTCGCCACGACCATGAACGGCCGAGGCACGTCGCGGGCGACGCCGTCGACGGTGACCTGACGCTCGGCCATCACCTCGAGCAGCGCCGACTGCGTTCGCGGAGATGCCCGGTTGATCTCGTCGGCGAGGACGACGTTGCCGAACACCGGGCCCGGATGGAACTCGAAGTCGTTGGAACTCTGCCGGTAGATCGACACGCCGGTCACGTCGGAGGGGAGCAGGTCGGGCGTGAACTGGATGCGTGTTGCGGCGGCCTCGATCGACGCCGCCAGCGCCCGCGCCAGGTGGGTCTTGCCGACGCCCGGTACGTCCTCGACGAGCAGATGTCCTTCGGCGAAGAGGCAGATCAGTGCAAGCTCGATCTCGTCGTCCTTGCCCTTGATGACGGTGGCGACGTTGCGGTGCAACCGCCGGAAGAGCTGGGCGAAACCCTCGGCTCGGGCGTCGGTCGCGCCGGTCGGCGAGTTCGGGACCCGTGCGCTCGCGTCGGTGCTCGCGCCACTGATCGCCATGGTGCAAGACCCTACTGAGCCCCTTCGACGTGGCGTATCGGGAGAACTACCCAATCGGCGACCCACACGGTCCGACCGGTACTTCTCCCGATACCGCTGTTCGCCGCGTCGTGGTTTGGTGGCCCTCGTCCAAGACGCCCCGACCGGGGCACCAGCCCCTGAGGAGCACCCACATGACCATCCAGTCCGCCTTCCAGACCGAAGTCGCCACCATGGAGGTGGCGGCCCGTCACGTCGACGAGGTCGCCGCCGCCATCGACGCCGAGATGCGGTCGCTCGACAATCGCATCCAGCCGATCACCAGCTCGTGGCGCGGCGCCGGCGCCTCGTCGTACATGGCGCTCCACCTTCGCTGGATGGAGAACTCGAAGCAGCTGCAGCAGGTGCTCCGCGAGATCTCGCAGGGCATCACCACCAACGCCAAGCGCTACCAGGTGTCCGAGGACGAGGTCGTCGCCCAGATGGGCCGCACCGCCAGCCAGCTCTGATCGAGCGCCACCCGACCAAACCCCGACCAGAACACCCACGACCCACTCACTCACGAAGGACTCATCACCATGTCAGGAATCACCGTCACCTTCGGCACGATCGGCCAGGCTCAGGCCGACGTCTCGAACACCGTGGGGAGGATGAACGGCCAGCTCGACGAGCTGCGTGCGTTCCTCGCCCCGCTCATCTCCACCTGGGAGGGCGGCGCCTCGTCGGACTACCAGGTCCTCCAGCGCCGCTGGGACACCGCCGCCGCCGACCTCAACACCGTGCTGATGCAGATCAGCCAGCTGCTGGGCAACGCGAACCAGGGATACCAGGCCACCGAGATGGCCAACGCCGCCGCCTGGGGCTGACCCGTGCCCGGCCCCAACCGACCAGGCGGGGCTGACGGATTCGACGTCGTACCGGCCGCCCTCCGCGGGGCGGCCGGTACGTTCGTGTCCGAGGCCGACGCCCTCGCCGACGCGAACGCCGCCCTGTACCGCCACCTGTCGTCGCTGGGCGGAGCGCCGTGGGGATCCGACGCCGTCGGCATGCGATTCGGCTCGGCCTACCAGCCCGCCGCCGACGCCGTGATCGCCAACATCGGCGCCCTCACCGGCGGGCTCGCCCGCATCTCGGCAGCACTCGTCGCGGTCGCCGACCGCTACGAACAGGCCGACCAGTCGGCGGTTCCGGTCACGTCAGGTTCCACTCGCCGGTCGGGCGATCGCACCGGCGGCCGAGGTCGCAGCAATGGGGACGTCACCCGGACCAACCCCGGTGGGCGAGGGGATAGCGGTCGCGACTCGACGCACACGAACCCGTCGGGCCGACGCACCGGCGGCGGGTCTCGTCGAGCCCACGTTCGGGGACGGCGACGGTGAGCGCGACGGCGGCGTTCGCCGAGCAGCTCGACGCGCTCGGCATCTGGTGGCCCCGCGGCGACGGCGACGCGCTCCGCAGCGCGGCC
>JBCBDK010000432.1:0-3999 GCA_038529675.1 Actinomycetota bacterium | reverse complement strand
GCCGGAGCGCGTCGGCGACGACCGGATCGGTGAGTCGCTCGACGAGCGACGACCACGGCACGCGGAACAGGAGCCCGACGAGGGGGACGACGACGACCGCCGCGCCGAGCGCTCCGAGTACCACGAGCGGCAGCGGGGGTCGCGTCCGGAGCGAGCGATGCCGGTTCACGGTGCGCCGAACCCGTTCCGAGCGAGGATGGCTTGGCCGTCGGCCGCCAGCAGGAAGTCGATGAACGTCGCCGCTTCGGGTCGGTCCGACATCGGAACGACGGGGTAGGTGATCGCGACCGCAGCTGCCATGTCGGGCGGGATGGCGACCGAGTCGAGTCGCGGATCGCCCAGGACGTCGGTGGCGTAGACGATCCCGGCATCGAGTTCGCCCTCGGCGACCTTGGCCGCCAACGCCCGGACGTCGGACTCCTCGGTGTCCAGTGCCGGGCGGATGCCGGCCGCGGCGAACACCGCCCGGGCGTAGGCGCCGCACGGCACCTCCGGTGCGCATGCGCCGAGGAGGAGCTCGTCGCGGTCGAAGTCGGCGAGGCCGACCGGGTCGCCGTCGATCGGGTGCGCGACCACGAGTTCGTTGGTGGCGAACACGGTCGCCTCGTCGGCCGGCTCGACCTCGAGGCGATCGAGCTGGACGGGGTCGGCGGGGGCGAACACGTCGGCGCTCGCACCCTCGTCGAGCTGCAATCGCAGCGCTGCGCTGCCGGCCACGTTCAGTTCGACGGGCGTGCCCGTTCGGGCCGTGTAGGCCTCGGCGAGCTCGTCGAACGCATCGGCGAGCGAGGCCGCCGCGAAGACTCGGACCGACTCGGTCTCGTCGTCGGCGCAGCCTGCGCCCCAGGTCCCGATGGCGATCACCGACACGGCGATGGAGCCCGCGCGGCGTCCCGTCCACGCGCTGTCGACCCGTCGCATCGAGGGGCACCGTACCCGCCACTCCCCGGGTCGGGTGCGAGCGCGACCACGCGGATCCACTCCCGATGTGTCCGATGCGACAGCGACGATTTCTTGAGGCCGACGGCCCGAATCTCACGCCGCGTGGGATCTTGCGGCGCGACATCGACCGAACGCGGTCGTGTCCACGTTGCTGGCAGCATTCCCGGCCATTTCTTCTCAAGGCCACTTCACGCTGACCCGAAAGGGGAGTCGTGAAGAACGTGTGGAAGCTCTACCTCGCACTGGTGGCAGCTGTGGCGGCGGCGTATTTGACGATTGACGCGACGAGCTTGTCGAAGCTGGTGTTGTACAACGGTATCGGACTCTCGGCGGTGATCGCGGTGCTCTTCGGCATCGGGAAGCACCAGCCGGAGAACAAGCGGGCGTGGTACGTCGTCGCGCTGGCGATGGGGACGTTCCTCACCGCCGACGTCGTCTACTACCTGCTCGAGCTGCGGAGCGGTGGCGTCGCTCCGTATCCGTCGCTGGCCGACGGCTTCTACCTCTCGATGTACCCGATCATGATCATCGGGCTCGTGATGATGCTGCGGAAGGTCTCGCCCGGGCGTGACATGGCCGGCATGATCGACGCCGGCCTGGTGGCCGTGGCGACGTTCGCCGTGCTCGGCATCCTCGTCATGGACACCTACATCGAGGACGACTCGATCAGCCTGTCCGGCCGGCTCATCTCGATCGCCTACCCGGTGATGGATGTCGCACTGATCACGGTGGCTGCTCGTCTCGTCTCGGCGGTCCAGCTGAAGCAGAAGACCTTCGCCTTCTTCACGGTGGCGATGGCCAGCCTGCTGGTCGCCGACACGATCTACGGCATCTTGAACACGGCGGGCGCCTACAAGACCGGCGGCATCGTCGACGCCTTCTGGATCGGCTTCTACGCCCTCGTCGCCGCCGGTGCGCTGCACCCGTCGATGGCGGACCGCATCGAACCCCGCGAGAACACGCAGGGCTCGATCACCCGCCCCCGTCTCGCCGTTCTCTTCCTCGTCGTGCTCGCCGTGCCGGTCATCGACCTGGTGTGGGGCAAGCCGTTCGACAAGGTCTTCACGACCACGGCGTCGATGATCATGTTCACCCTCGTCCTCATCCGCCTGATGGGCTTGATGACGGTGGTGCAGCACAAGGAGCAGCAGGCTCGCCACGACGCGATGCACGACTCGCTCACCGGTCTGGCGAATCGCAAGCTGTTCGGCGATCGCGTCGAGAGCTTCGTCCAGCAGCGCAAGGACGGTGTCGTCTCCGTGCTGTTCGTCGACCTCGACGACTTCAAGTTCATCAACGACTCGCTCGGCCACCAGGTCGGTGACGATCTGCTCGTCGCCGTGGCGTCTCGCCTCAACGACTGTGTCCGCTCGAACGACCTGGTCGCCCGGCTCTCGGGTGACGAGTTCGCCGTGCTCCTCGAGAGCGCCGTCGACCGCCAGGACGCGGTCGCCGTCGCCCAGCGAGTCCAGGACAGCCTGGAGAAGCCGGTGGTCATCGACGATCGCGAGATCATGATCTCCGCCTCGGTCGGCATCGCCGTCGAGCGTCGCGCCAACATCGAGCGCGCCGAGACCATCCTGCGTGCTGCCGACGTCGCCATGTACCGGGCCAAGGGCAAGGGCAAGGGCCGCTTCGAGTTCTTCGAGCAGGGCATGCACCTCGAGGCGATCGAACGTCTCGATCTCAAGACCGACCTGCAGGTCGCGCTCGAGCGCGGTCAGTTCGAACTCAACTACCAGCCCGTCGTCGACATGTCGGACGAGAAAGTCCGTGGCGTCGAAGCACTGATCCGCTGGAACCACCCGACGCGCGGCTACGTGATGCCCGACCGGTTCATCCAGCTCGCCGAGCAGACCGGCCTCATCGTACCGATCGGTCGGTGGGTCCTCACCGAGGCCTGCCGTCAGGTGATGCGTTGGCGCAAGGAGCACCCGGAGCACGCGCCCCGGTCGGTGGCCGTCAACCTGTCGGTCCGCCAGCTCCACGATCCGAAGTTGCTCGAGGACGTCGCCGATGCACTCTCCGCCTCGGGTCTCGAGCCCGAAGCGCTCATCTTGGAGATCACCGAGTCGATGCTCATCGAGGAGACCGACCGAGGGTCGCGCGCCCTCGATCAGCTCAAGGCGATGAAGGTCAAGATCGCCATCGACGACTTCGGCACCGGCTACTCGTCGCTGTCGTACCTCAAGCGGTTCCCGGTCGACACGATCAAGATCGACAAGTCGTTCGTCGCCGAGATGGAGACGTCGACGACCTCGGCGGCACTCGTCAAGGCCGTCGTCGACCTCGCCCACAACCTCGGTGTCGCCACCGTGGCCGAGGGCATCGAGAACGCCGACCAGAAGGCAAAGATCCACGAACTCGGCTGCACGTTCGGTCAGGGGTACCACTTCGCCCGTCCGCTGACGGCCGGGCAGATCGAGGACAAGCTCGACGCAGCCAAGACCGCTGCTCGCAGCCGTCGCCAGGCGCCGCTCGACGTGGACGTCCTGCGCTCGGTCGAGGACATGAAGAAGTCGATCGTCCAGATCGGCGCACTTCACACCGACCTCGGAGTGCCGGTGATGGCACGAGTCCGATGGATGGAGACCTGGGCCGACGTCTACGACGAGTGGACGCCGATGACGGTGCTCGTCCGCGAGCGTGCGACCGGCCAGGTCGAAGCTGCAGCCATGCTCGCCTACCGCCACAGCGGCGACACCTGCGAGGTCGTGTCGATGGGCTACGGCACCATCGCCTGCACCCGCTTTCCGTCCCGAAGTGAGCGCGCCTCGAAGCTGCTCACCAAGGGCATCAAGGACGAGCTCAACAAGCTCGGCAAGTGGACGCTCCACTTCCAGCAGCTGCCCGAGGGTGACCCCGTGGCGAAGCTGCTCGCCCAGCAGCTGCCCAACGCCGAGATGGCCCCCGATCTCTGGGTGCCGCAGGTGATGTTCGGTGAGGAGCCGAAGATCGGCGACCACCTCTCGCGCAACATGCGCCGCCAGATCAAGAAGGCGTGGAACCGTCTCGAGACCGACGGCTGTGAGGTCTCGTTGGAGACGGCTCGTTCCG
>JBCBDK010000431.1:0-4006 GCA_038529675.1 Actinomycetota bacterium | reverse complement strand
TCGCCACCGTCTCGGGTCGGACCTACCCCGTCGAGGTCCGCTATCGACCCTTCGGCGCCGATCGTGACGACCTGCCCGAGGGCGTCCGTGACCAACGCGATCAGGTCCAGGCCGTGATCGACGCGGTCGACGAGCTCGCGGACGAGGGTGACGGTGACGTCCTCGTCTTCTTCTCCGGCGAGCGGGAGATCCACGATGCGACCGATGCGCTCCGGCGCCGCAATCAGCCGGGGGTGGAGATCCTTCCGCTGTACGCCCGACTCTCGGCGCCCGAGCAGCAGCGGATCTTCCAACGACCAGGTGCGGGCACGAGGCGGCGGATCGTGCTCGCCACGAACGTCGCCGAGACCTCGATCACGGTGCCCGGCGTCCGCTACGTGGTCGACACCGGGACGGCCCGCATCAGCCGCTACTCCAAACGGTTGAAGGTGCAGCGCCTCCCGATCGAGCCGGTGTCGAAGGCGTCGGCGAACCAGCGCGCCGGCCGCTGTGGTCGTGTCGCTCCGGGCATCTGCATCCGGCTCTACACCGAGGACGACTTCGATGCGCGCGACGACTTCACCGAACCCGAGATCCTCCGCACGAACCTCGCGTCGGTCATCCTCCAGATGGCCAACATCGGCCTCGGCGACCTTGGTCGGTTTCCGTTCGTCGAACCACCTGACGCTCGCACGATCCGTGACGGTGAGCTCCTGCTCGAGGAACTCGGCGCGATCGCCGTTGCGTCCGGCGCGTCGCGGGCGGGGCCGATCAAGCTGACCAAGCTCGGCCGGCGTCTCGCCCGACTGCCGATCGACCCGCGCCTCGGTCGCATGCTGCTCGAGGCCGACCGCCGCAACTGCGTTCGCGAGGTCCTCGTGATCGTCGCCGCACTGTCGATCCAGGACGTCCGCGAGCGACCGGCCGAGCGACGCGAGAAGGCGAACGAGTTCCACAACCGGTTCAAGGTCAAGGGCTCCGACCTGCTCTCGATCCTCTCGCTGTGGAACCACCTGCGATCGAAGCAGCGTGAGCTGTCCGGCAATCAGTTCCGGCGGATGTGTCGGTCGGAGTACCTGCACTACCTGCGGGTTCGGGAGTGGATGGATCTGCACGCACAGCTCCGACGAGCACTGAAGGATGTCGGCATCCGAATGGGCACGGAGGACGGCCACCCCGACCACGTCCACCAGGCACTGCTGACCGGACTGCTCGCCCACGTCGGGATGCGCGATCGCGACCGCCGCGTCTTCAAGGGGGCCCGGCAGGCCGAGTTCGTGATCGCGCCGGGCTCGGTCCTGACCCGCAAGCCGGTGGAGTGGGTGGTGGCGGCGGAGCTGGTCGAGACGAATCAGATCTACGCGCGCCGGGTCGCCGAGATCGACCCGCGGTGGGCGGAGAAGGCGGGCGCGCATCTGGTCAAGCGCTCGTACGGCGACGCCCGGTGGGACCCGAAGGGTGGGCGGGCGGTGTGCACCGAGCAGGTGACGCTGTACGGACTGCCGCTCGTGAGCGATCGGGTGATCGGCTACGACCGGGTCGATCCTGACGCCGCACGTGCCTGGTTCATCACCAAGGCGTTGGTCGAGGGCGAGGTCGCGGCGCACTGGGCGGAGCAGCACCGGTTTCTGGAGCACAACAGCGAGGTGCTGTCCGATCTGTCGTCGTTCGCGGCACGTGTACGCGGCACCGATCTCGTCGACGACGACGCACTGTTCGGCTTCTACGACGACCGGATTCCCGACGACATCACGTCGACCCAGCACTTCGATCGATGGTGGAAGCGCGCTCGCCGTGACGACGCCACGTTGCTCGATCTGACCGACCGGCGGGTTGCGACGCTCATCGGCGACCGGGCCGGCGGGGTGGACCTCGGCGACTTCCCCGACGCCTGGCGGCAGGGCGACCTCGAGTTGCCGCTCACGTACCGGTACGCGCCGGGCGAGCCGCTTGACGGCGTGACGATCCATGTTCCGCTCACCGGCCTGAACCAGGTGACCGACGACGGATTCGACTGGCAGATCCCCGGCCGTCGCGACGAGCTGGTCGAGGTGCTGATGCGCTCGCTCCCCAAGCAGATGCGGCGGGAGATGATCCCCTTCGCCGAGACGGTCCACGCCGTTCTCGATCGGCTCGGCGAGCCAGCGGGCCGGGTCGTCGATCGGCTCGCAGCGGTCTCGAGCGAGGTCGCAGGCATTCGTGTTCGGGCCTCCGACTTCGACACCTCGACCGTGCCCGACGACCTCCGGCTGCACATCGTCGTGTCCGACGACGACGGCGAGGTGCATGACGTCGGGACCGATCTGAGAGCGATCAAGGATCGCCTCGCCGGAACCGCCCGGGAGTCGATCGCCGCGGCCGCCCCGATCGAGGAGCGGCGTGGGTTGACGACGTGGGACGTCGGCGACCTGCAGCGGGTGATCGAGTCGAGTGATCGCGGGTTCGACGTGCGGGCGTATCCGACCCTTCTCGACGTGGGGTCGAGCGTGTCGCTGCGGGTCGTCACGACCGAGGAGCTGCAGGAACGGGCCATGCGCGGCGGCGTCCGCCGCTTGTTGCTGCTCGATGCGGCGCCGAAGCGGGAGAAGATCGAGCGGCTGATCACCAACGCTGGTCGTCTTGCGCTCGCCGGCTCCGACATCGACGTCGGCGAGCTGGTCGACGACTGCATCGCCGCGGCCGTGGATCAGGTGCTCGACGAGTGGGTCACCGCCCACGGCGGTCTGCCGTGGACCGAGGCGGCGTACCGCGATCTGCGCGCCGAGGTGACGGCGAAGACGTCGAACCGCGCCGGGGTCGCGTTGGGCAAGGCGGCGGCTGTCGTCGCGGCGGCTGCTCGAGTGCACCAGCACACGGCCCGTCTCATCGCGCTCGCGTTGCGGCCGTCGGTCGACGATGCGAACGCCCACCTCGGACGACTCGTGCGGCCGGGCTTCGTGTCGGCGTCGGGCGTCGAGCGCCTGGACGACATCGAGCGCTACGTCCGGGGCATCGCCTTCCGGCTCGAGCATCTCGCCGGTTCGGTCCAGCGCGATCAGGCACGCATGGCCGAGGTCGCCCCGCTGGAGGCGCGATACGCCGGGTTCGTCGACCGGCTGGCCTCCGCCGACGTCACCGCCGAGGTCGCCGACCTGTCGTGGACGCTCGAGGAACTGCGACTCCAGGTGTTCGCCCAGCCCGTCGGCCCCAAGCCGGGCACGAGTTTGAAGCGAGTCCACCAAGCCCTCGCCGCCGTCGGCGCCTGACCACGTTGGATTCTTGCTCGGGGACGGAGTCCAACTTGGCGTGTTGATGTTGGATTCTTGCTCGGGGACGGAGTCCCTTGCTCGGGGACGGAGTCCAACGTCGGCTGCGTTGCGCCGGGCCTCGGTAGCTTTGGCGGAGTGAGCAAGCGGACCGGCGGGCGCGTGGAGGCACCGATCTCATCGAAGCTCGCCGCGGACTTCGACATCGTGTCGCGGCTGAACGGGCCGATCCGATCCATGAACCGGCTCGAGCGTTCGCTGCTCCTCGCCGAGATGTCGATGCTGTCGTACCTCCCCGACGTGGAGGCGCAACCAGTCCTGCTCAGCGTCGGCTTCCAGGACGTCAAGTACATCGAGCGCGACGGCGCACAGGCCTACGAACTCGGTAACGAGCACGACGTCGTCGTCGTGTGCCGCGGGACCGAACCGAACGAGTGGAACGACATCAAGGCCGATGCGAACGCGTTCACCGATCTGGCCGAGACGGTGGGACGCGTGCACCGCGGCTTCAAGCGCGAAGTCGACGACATCTGGCCGACGCTCGAGGAGACCCTCCGTGATGAGACCCGGCGCGTCTGGTTCGCCGGGCATTCGCTCGGCGGCGCGATGGCACAGATCTGCGCAGGCCGATGTCAGCTGTCCGACATCGCCGCCGTACCGCACGAGGTTCACACGTTCGGCAGCCCTCGGGTCGGGACCAAGCGCTACATCCAGCACGCCGACGTCCAGCACATCCGCTGGGTCAACAACAACGACATCGTCACGCGTGTCCCGCCCCGCTG
>JBCBDK010000430.1:0-4007 GCA_038529675.1 Actinomycetota bacterium | reverse complement strand
CCTCGCGGCCGGAACGCAGCCGGCCGAGTTGCGCTCGGCTTCGTCATGCTCGTCATCGGCGGTGACCTGCTCGACGACCGGGCCGTCCGGACGGGCCGAGCGCAACTCGGCCGGCTGCGTTCCGGCCGCGAGGACGTGGGTGCCGGCGTTGACGATCTGGGGGGTGCACCGGTGATTGACCGGCAACCGGATCACCTCGATGCCGGGAAACCGGTCTTCGACGTCGACGAGCAGCGCGGGGTCGGCGCCGTTGAAGCCGTAGATCGACTGCGACGGGTCGCCGACGAGGAAGAGGTCGTCGCGACCGTCGCGGAGCAGGTCGATGAGCGCGTGTTGGATCGGGTTGAGGTCCTGCGCCTCGTCGACCAGCACGTGGCGGAAGCGCCAGCGCAGCGATTCGGCGAAGGTCGGATCGCGACGGGCCTCGGCGAGGGTCATCGACAACACGTCGTCGAAGTCGACGACGCCGCGCCGACGTTTGAGCTGCTCGTAGTCGGCGAACCACGTGGCGACCCGGTCGACGCCGGTCGAGGGTCGCCGCCCCGTGCGGCGCGCCCGCTCGGCGTAGTCGGTGGCCCGGATGCCGTGCGACGACGCCCAGCCGATCTCTGCGTCAGCGGTGTCCACCTCGGAGCGTCGGGGCCGGCCACCGTCCGGTGCGATCACCTCGGCGAGGAGACGCCGGCGATCGGAGGTGACCGAGCGCGGCGCCCGCTCGGTGTCGGCCCATCGTTGGCGGAGCACGCCGAGCATGACCGAGTGAAACGTTCCCGACGTCACCGCTTCTCGCTGGCCGAGACGGTGGAGTCGCCGTCGGAGTTCCCCGGCCGCTTCCCGGGTGAATGTGAGCGCGAGCGTGTGCTGTGCATCGGCGGAGCCGACGGCGAGCCGGTGGGCGATGCGGCGTGTCAGGACCCGAGTCTTGCCCGATCCGGCGCCGGCGATCACGGCGACGAGCTTCGATTCGGTCTCGACGGCGGCCCGCTGGTCGGGGTCCAGGTCCGCGAGGAGCTCGTCGGCGTCCACGTCCGCATCGTACGGACTCGCCTCGCGCTCCGGCCACGAGGACTACCGTGAACCGTGATGCCCTACCCGAAGAAGCTGCTCAACGAACACGAGTCCGTCGCGGTGGACCTCCACCCTCACTGGTGGTACTTCGCCCAGCCGATCGCCGCGATCGTCGGCGCGATCGTGCTCGGTGTCCTCACGTTGGTGTTCACCGACGGTGGGAGTAACGCCCGGACCGGTCTCGGCTGGCTCTCGGTCATCGCGCTCGTGGCCGCGATCATCTGGGTGATCATCCGCTACATGAAGTGGGCCACCACGAACTTCGTGATCACGAGCGACCGCCTCATCTTCCGCTCCGGCGTGATCGCTAAATCCGGCGTCGAGATCCCGCTCGAGCGCGTGAACACCGTCCACTTCAACCAGACGATCTTCGAACGCATGACCGGCGCCGGCGATCTGCTGATCGAGTCGGGCGGCGAGGACGGCCAGCAGCGCTTCACCGACATCCGCAACCCCGATCGGGTGCAGCGCGAGATCCACACCCAGATGGAGGAGAACGAGAAGCGTCGGTTCACCGTCAATACCGGTGCCGGAACCGACGTGGCCACCCAACTGGAGAAGCTCGAAGGCATGCTCGAGCGGGGCACCCTCACCCAACAGGAGTTCGAGGCGCAGAAGGCCAAGCTGCTCGGCGGGTGACGGCCGATCGAGCGAGTCGAGCCGATCGGGCCGAGTGGTGCGGATCATCAGCCTGGTGCCGTCGAGCACCGAAACCCTGCTCGCACTCGGCGCCGACGTGGTGGCGTGTACGCGGTTCTGCGAGCAGCCCGATCTCGAACACGTCGGTGGCACCAAGAACCCCGACCTCGACGCGATCGTGCGTCTCGCGCCGGACCTCATCGTCCTCGATCGAGAGGAGAACCGACTCGAGGATCACGACGCACTGGCCGCCTCCGGTCTGGCGCTGTTCGTCAGCGATGTCACCGATGTCGAGGGTGCGTTGGCCGTGGTGGACTCGCTTGCGGTCGCAGCCGGCGTCGAACCCGCTCAACCTGCGCACCCGGGCCGGGTGACCGGCGCGCCCCGTCGCACCGCGTTCGTGCCGATCTGGCGTCGGCCGTGGATGACGATCGGCGCCGACACCTATGGGGCGTCGGTGCTCGACCACCTCGCGATCGATGTGGTGCCGAGTCCGGGTGGGGCGTACCCGGAGGTGGGTTCCGGCGAGGTCACCGCAGCAGCACCGGATCTCATCATCGTGCCGAGCGAGCCGTACGTCTTCAGCGACGAGCACGTCGACGAGCTCGCAGCGATGGCGCCCGGCGCCGATCTACGTCGCGTCGACGGCCAGGATCTGTTCTGGTGGGGGATCCGCACCCCCGGCGCCGTCAGTCGACTGGCGGCAGCACTCGTGCGCCGGCAGCCGGCGTGACGAGCCACCCGTCCTGCACCGCGCCGGGTTCGCACAGGGCGACCAGGCAGCCGCCGAACCCGCCCCCGGTCATCCGTGCGCCGAACACGCCGGGCGTGGCTTCGAGCGCCTCGACGGCGGCATCCATCTGGTCGGTGGACGTGTCGTAGTCGTCGCGCAGGCTGGCGTGGCCGGCGTGCAGCAGTCGGCCGAGGTCGGTGTAGTCGGCCCGCCGGAGTGCAGCGGTGAAGTCCCGAACCCGCTGGTTCTCCGTGACGACGTGCCGTGCCCGGCGCCGGATCAATTCGTCGTCGATTCGTTCGACGTCGTCGATCGTCGCAGTGCGCAGCGGGCCGCCGATCGCGTCCTCGGCGCGAGCACACTCGGCGACACGCGCCGTGTACTCGGAACCCTCGAGGGTGCGGTGCGCGATGAACTGCACCACGATGTCGAGGTCGTCGGGAACGGGGACCTGCTCGACCGTGAGCGAGTGGCAGTCGATCAACGTGGCATGGCCCTCGGTGGCCGCAGCGATGCAGTACTGGTCCATGATGCCGGT
Organism: Actinomycetota bacterium; assembly: GCA_038529675.1. Taxonomy (GTDB): domain Bacteria; phylum Actinomycetota; class Acidimicrobiia; order Acidimicrobiales; family Ilumatobacteraceae; genus Ilumatobacter_A. Next base: position 1,029 of record JBCBDK010000430.1, on the reverse strand, counting down.
CGGAACGCCGGTGGCGGCATGCTCGGAGACGCGGGCGGCCTGGGCCAACTCGAGCGGCGTCCCCCGGAAGCCGAGCCCCAGCCCGATCGCGCACATCAGGGCAGCACTCGACGACAAGCCGGCACCGGCGGGGATGTCGGACACGAGGTGTCCGCGCAGCCCGGTGGTCGCACCGACCTCGCGCGCCATACCGGCAACGTGGCGGCCCCAGGTCGGCCGGACATCGGCGACCTCGCCGGTGAACGGGATGCCGAGCTCGACGCGGCCCTCGGCGTCGGCCGACGTGAGGACGATGCGTGACGGCTCGACGGCGGCCGTGAGGGTGGTGCCCCGGCTGATCGCCATCGGGAAGACGAGCCCGCCGGTGTAGTCGGTGTGCTCGCCGATGAGGTTCACACGTCCCGGTGCGTGAACTCGGAACGTTCCGCGGTCCGTGGTCGACGTCAACGTTGAAGTCACGAGGTGACGGTACCGCTCCGGCATGGCTGCGTCACTTGTGAGTCGGAACGGCCCCTCTGCGATGATCGTCCGATGCCACGAGCGACGGTCGACACCGGGATGGAGATCGAGTACGAAACGTTCGGCGATCCCGGGGACCCGACGCTGCTCCTCGTGAACGGATACACGTCGCAGCTACTGGCGTGGCAGGTCGGCCTCGTCGAGGCCTTCGTCGCCCAGGGGCTCCACGTCGTCCGATACGACAATCGCGACGTCGGCCTCTCGACCAAGCTCGACGGGCAGCGGGCGAACCCGATGAAGGTCCAGCGAGCGATCCGCGACGGTGGAGAAGTGCCGGACGTGCCCTACCGGCTGACCGACATGGCTGCCGACGGCATGGGGTTGCTGACGGCGCTCGGCGTCGAGCGGGCCCACGTCGCTGGCATGTCGATGGGCGGGATGATCGTCCAGACGATGTCGATCGAGCATCCCGACCGGGTGCTGAGCATGACGTCGATCATGTCCAACCCCGGCGACGTGCGGATCGGCGCGCCGACGCCCGAAGCCCGCGATGCGCTGAGCGCATCGCGG
>JBCBDK010000429.1:0-4025 GCA_038529675.1 Actinomycetota bacterium | reverse complement strand
GCGTCGTTCTCGCGGCGGGGATCGTCGCGTTCGGATCAGCGGTGGAGACCGACGACATCACGATCGAGGAACTGTTCCTCACGAACTCGATGGCGCCGCTGTGGATCGCCCACCGTGTGCACGATCCCCTCGCCGCTCAGCAGGGGTTCTTCGTCAACGTCTCGGGGATGATCGCAGACACGCCGATGCCCGGGATGTCCGGCTACGCCGCGTCGAAGGCGGCTGCCGCTGCCGGGCTGGCCGCGGTCCGCAAGGAGTGGCGTCGCGACAAGATCGACGTGCTCGACGCGCGTCCGCCGCACACCGAGACCGGCCTCGCCTCACGGGCAGTCGCGGGCGACGCACCGACCATGCCCGAGGGGCTGGACCCTCAGGTCGTGGGCGATCGGATCGTGGCGGGGATCCACGCCCGCGAGTCGGAACTCGCACCCGACGCCTTCGGCTGATCGAGCTGCGTCGTGGGGCCGCGGTCAGACGTCGGCCGCGGGCGTCTGCAGCGCGAGGCGGATCTGACCCCGCAGGAACCGCTCGAGTTCCTCGCGCGTGTGTCCACGCTCGTTGACGACGTAGTCCAACGAGGCGAACGCCAGGTTGTGGTCGATCGACGTGATCCGCAGCTCGCGTTCGCGCTCGTCGAACTGGTCGAGTTCTGGGGCGAACCGCTCGGCGATCTGCTCGCGCATGAGCTCGCGGGCGTCGATGAACTCCTTCGCGATCCGCGGCTCGCTGTGCGAGCGACGCAGCGCGGTGCGGGCGACCTCGGCGATCTGCGCATAGACCTCGGAACGGGCATCGACGAGGCCGTCGATGCGATGGTCGAGCGGATCGGACAAGTCGAAGGGCGTGACGGTCTCGGCGAGCATCGGCCGGATCCACGACATCGCACGGTCGGCGGCGGCGTCGAGCATCTCCGAGCGGTCCGCGAAGTAGCGGTACACCGATCGGTACGACACGCCGGCACGGTCCGCGATCGCATCGACCGAGGGGTCGACCTCGCCTTCGGCGGTCAGCGCGATCAATGCGTCGATGACCGCCTCACGGTTTCGCTGACGACGCGCGGTCCGGCCGTCGATCGGGCCGTCCTCACCACCGAGACCAGAAGTGTCGGCCGTGACGTCATCACTCACGTCGTTCATGGCGCGCACAGTAGTGGAAAGGTCGCCGGTTCATCGGACTTCATCGAACCGGGCCGGGCCGAGCGGCGGCACGGCGTCGGTAGCCTTCCGCCCCGACGCCTCTCTAGCTCAATGGTAGAGCAGTGGACTTTTAATCCATTGGTTCAGGGTTCGAGACCCTGGGGAGGCACCACACGCGATCGGCACACATGACGGAGACAGCGATCGTCAATTTGTTGGCACGAATGTGTCGGGGCTCGTAGCGACGCTCAGGGTGGTGCCATAGGGTCTCGGGATGGTCGGGAGACGAGGACACCGGACGCCGCGCGAGCCCCGTGGCGGGCTGCCTGTGCGGTGGGCCACCGCCGTCGCCGCACTCGCGATGGCGGCGACCGCGATCGCCAGCGCCGACGCGACCTCGGCCGAGCCCGCAGCCCCGCCGGCCGCGACCCCGGTCGATGCCATGTCGTCCGCGCTCACCCTGCCGGCATCGAAGTTCGTCCCCCTCGTGCCGACTCGTGCCCTCGACACCCGTGCGACGGAACTGCCGGACCGAGGGCTCGCTCGGCTGTTCCGCAACTCTGCGTTGTCGGTCGACCCGATCACCGGCACGGCGGTGCAGACACAACTCGACGATCTCGGAATCGCTCCCTCGACGGTCACCGCGGTCGCAATCAACGTCACGTTGGTCGACTCGGCCGGTCCCGGCTTCGCCGTGGCGTGGCCGACCGGATTCGCCCGACCGGACAACTCGACCAACAACGCCCTCTTCGCCGGCCACACCACGCCGAATCTCGTCATCTCACCGCTCGGCATCGACGGCAAGATCTCGATCTGGACACTCAACGACGCCGACTACATCGTCGACGTGATGGGGGTGATGGTCGAGTCCGGCGCGTCGGCCGACGGCCGGTTCATCAGCGTCGGCCCGGTCCGCCACTCCGACACCCGCTTCCCGGATCAGCACGTACCGGGTCAGACCCGCTACGAGGCGCTCGAGACGCGGGTGGTCGACCTGACCGGCGCCGGTGTCCCGGCCACCGCGTCCGCCGTCGTCCTCAACGTCACGGCCGACCGCACGAGCGCACCGAGTTTCGTCCGCGTCTCCCCCGCCGGCCAGGTCCCCGCACCCGACCACTCGAACGTCAACGTCCCCGTCCCGAACCAGGCGACGAGCAATCAGGTGATCAGCGGTGTGACCGACGGTCGGATCGAGGTGTTCACCCTCGCTGCGACCGACCTCATCATCGACGTCACCGCCTACTTCACCGGCGAGAGCGACGGGGTCTCGACCGACGGACTCTACGTCCCGACCACTCCTGGCCGTCTCCTCGACACCCGCGACGTCGCCGGACCGAACGCGTTCACCAACGGCGCGAAGGTGCCGGGCGGTCAGTCCCTGCGCCTCCCGATCGTCGACCGCCTCGACATCCCCGCCACCGGGGTGAAGGCGGCCGCGTTCAACGTGACCGCCGTGTTGCCCGATGCCCCCGGCTTCGTCGCAGCGTTCCCGAGCGCCGGGTCCCTCCCCGCCACGTCGTCGGTGAACTACAACGGCCCCGGCGTCGTCGTACCGAACCATGCGATCACCTCCCTGTCCACGAGCGGTTCGATCGACCTGTTCACCCTCGCGACGAGCCATCTGCTCGTCGACGTCACCGGCTACTTCCTCGACGAGTCCGGCGTCGTCCCGACCGGAGAGCGACCGACCAAGACCATCCGTGAGAGCACCTTCGTCCCCACCCGGCTCGACGGAACGAACCGGCCGGGATCAGCGCCATACGACTGGCTCTTCGAACGTGGTCTGCTGTTCGGATTCGGCGACCGAACGAGCACTGCGCCCGGCATCCCCGTCCGGCCGGTCCGGGTGGCGTGGGATGCCTGCCAGCCGATCCGCTACGCACTCAACGTCGACCTCGCGACCGACGAGCAGATCGAGGTGCTGATCGCCTCGATCGAGGAGGTCGAGGAGTGGACGGGGATCGATTTCCAGTTCGCGGGCGTGACGAGCGGTGGCCTCAATGTCGCCGACGAGGTCGTCAACCCCGAGGCCGCCTCGCCACCGCTCCCGTTCCAGTATCTCCCGCCCGACGACGACGGCAGCGGCCCGGTCGACGTCGTGATCGGTTACTCCGATCCGTCCCGGACCATCGAGCTGAGCGGTGGTGTCGTCGGCGTGGGCGGCTCGCTGCGAACCGCGTTCGACGGCACCGGGCGTGCCGATGCCGCCCGCGGTTTCGCCCTGATCGATCTCGACGAGCTGGCGGTCGGATCGCCAGCCGCCCAGCTCGCCAGCCTCCAGTCGACCACGACCCACGAGCTCGGCCACATGGTCGGTCTCGGGCACGTCGACGAGGGCCTGAGCGTGGTCGATCGGCAGGGTCTGGAAGCACCGGGCACCTGGCCGGACCAGGTGATCGAGGAGCAGTTGATGTATCCGTTCCTGTCGAACAACCCGCGCACCGACTTCGCAGCCGGCGATCAGCTCGGCCTGTGGGAGCTCTACAACGACGTCGAGCAGCCGTGCGGCGGCACATTGATCAGTCCGAACGCCGAGCCTGAGCTGGTCGACGTCGTCAAGGTCCTCGACGAGCTCCACGGACACTGAGCGACGACCGGCGGGGCGGTCGCCGGTCTCCAGCTGGGCGGCGGTCGCTCAGAGCGTGTTGGTGATGGCGCCGGTCTCGGCGCCCTGCACGAGCTTGGCGTACTTGCCGAGCACGCCGGTCGTGTAGCGCGGCGGGTTCGGCTGCCAGCCGTCCTTTCGTTGCGCCAGCACCGCGTCGTCGACGAGCAGGTCGAGCGACTTGGTCGGCACGTCGATGCGGATGAGGTCACCCTCCTCGACGAACGCGATCGGACCCCCGTCGACCGCTTCCGGGGCGACGTGGCCGATACAGAAGCCCCAGG
>JBCBDK010000428.1:0-4031 GCA_038529675.1 Actinomycetota bacterium | reverse complement strand
CGAGGTCGCAGGCGGTGGCGACCGCGACGTCGACTCGGTGCCTGATGAGCGCGGCCTGCACCCCGCGGCCCCGATGCTCTGGCACGGTGGACATCCCGCCGAGCGTCGCGACACCACGGTTGATCGTCACGCTGGCGCATCCGATCGGCTCACCGCTGGCGCGATCGAACGCGATCACCATCCCCTCCCCGTCCACGGCGTGCGCAGCGACCGTGAACGCGTCCGACACACGCCGCGCCTCCGCGTCGATGTGGCCCCATCCGAGCGCTGAGGTCGACTGCCAGAGCGCGAGGTCGGCGGCCGACCTGACCGAGCGCACCTCGACGTCGTCCGGCGCCTGGACCGGCGCGCCCGGGATCGGACGGAAGAGTGCGATGACGTCGTCGTCGACATCGTGGACGAACCCGCGGTCTGCGAGCCGCTCCACGCTTCGTCGAGTCGTCGCCGGCGTCACCTCCACCGCGGGCGACAGGCCCAGCGCGCGACTCCTGGCGACGAGGACCTCGATGTCGTCGATGCCGAGATCTTCGTCGACACCGAGGCCGAGGGCTCGATTGACGTACATGCCGTTGCCCGAGAGGACCAACCAGCCGCCGGCGAGTGGAACGACCTCACTCCCCCACGTCGGGTCCGATCGCACGAGTGCGCGGGCGTGCGCCGCCGCGTCGTCCGCCCAGATGCGCAACACGGTCCGTACGACGTCGTCCACCTCCCCGGCCCGCGCACTCACGACGAGTCGTCCGACAGCGTGAGCAGCGCGAAGTGACGGACGCGCAGCACACGCAGCGCGAGGCGCACGAACCTCGGCAGCGCAGACCACGCCGTCGAGCGGTCGACGATCTCGACGTCGCTGACGCGCCGGGTCCGCGACCGGGACTCGACCGACCCGCCCCCGGCCTCGACGTTCTGCACCCAGTCCGCCGTCGGCCCGTAGGTCAGCGCCACGATGCCGCGAACGACCCCACCGGTCGTGCCGTCGTCGAGCACGAACAGGTTGACCGGCGTCGCATGCGTGGCACCCGACCGGCGACCGGTGTGACGAACGACAGCGAACCCGCTGCTGCGACGGGCGATCGGCTCGACGAACCTGTTGGTCACCCGCTGGTTGAAGCGGGCGATCGCACGAGGAAGCGGCACGCCGCGACGGTACACGCCCGGTGTTGTCGCCGCCCCAAATTGTCCGTACAATCTGACACAGCGGATCACCACCCGTCCACCCGCCAAGGAGCAACGCCATGACTCTCCATCTCGGAGACACCGCACCCGACTTCACCGCCGACACGACCGACGGCGAGATCAGTTTCCACGACTGGAAGCGTGGCTCGTGGGCCGTGTTCTTCAGCCACCCCGCCGACTTCACACCGGTGTGCACCACCGAGCTCGGCCGAGCCGCCGGGCTCAAGGACGAGTTCGACAAGCGCAACTGCAAGATGATCGCCCTCTCCGTCGACCCGATCGAGGATCACCACGGCTGGGCGCCCGACATCGGCGAGGTGACCGGCAACCAGCTCAATTTCCCGATCATCGCCGACCAGGACAAGACGGTGTCGGAGCTGTACGACATGATCCACCCGGGCGAGGGTGACACCTCGACCGTCCGGTCGGTCTTCGTCATCGACGACGCCGACAAGGTCCGGTTGTCGCTCACCTATCCGAAGTCGACCGGACGGAACTTCGACGAGATCCTCCGCGTACTCGACAGCCTGCAGCTCACATCGAGCCACACGCTCGCCACACCGGTCGACTGGAAGCCCGGCGACCGGGTGATCATCCCGCCGACGATGTCCACCGACGACGCCAAGGCGCAGTTCGAGGGCGTCGAGGAGCTGAAGCCGTACCTCCGCTACGCCGACGCACCCGCCGACTGATCGACGACCACCCGACGGTCTTCATCCGCCGTTCCGACAGCGTCCACGGCGGCGCCACGGGCGGGCAACCGGCGATGTCTACGTTCGCGCTCGAACGCGACAGGAGGAGTCATCGCCATGAAGCCATTGCCCGCACTCGCTGGAGCCGCTGCCGCTGCCGTGGCGCTCGTCGCAGCGGGGTCGTCGGCCACGTCGGCCACCGCGCCCGGCGAGCACGTCCAGCCGACGACGATCGCCGTCCTGGCCGACACACCGTACGGTGACGAGCTCGCCGAGAACTTCGACCTGCTGATCCGCGAGATCAACACGACGCCGGGCATTCGCACCGTGGTGCACCTCGGCGACACCAAGTCGGGCGGCACCACCTGCGACGACGAGTACCAGGACTCCATACGCGCCAAGTTCCGCAAGTTCCGCGACCCGCTGCTCTACACCCCGGGCGACAACGAGTGGACGGACTGCCACCGCGACAGCAACGGCGATTTCAACCCGATCAAGCGGCTGGCGAAGATCCGGAGCTCCTACTTCGACCAGCCGGGCCAGTCGCTGAGCGCAGGTCCGAAGCAGGTTGCGTACCAGTCAGCGCAGTTCCCCGAGAACCAGATGTGGTTCCAGAGCGGCGTCCAGATCGGCCTCGTCCACGTGGTCGGGTCCAACAACGGGCTGCGCGAGTGGGAGCTCGGCCCGAGCGCGACGGACCGGCGCGGACCGCGCACACAAGAGGTGGGCGCTCGGACCACTGCGGCGGTCAAGTGGATCGATGCGATCTTCGACCGTGCCGAACGACTCGACGCAGCGGGTGTGCTCGTGATGTGGCACGCCGACGCGTTCGGGGTGTTCGAGTTCTCGGGCGGTGACGACATGAGCGGATTCACCCCGATCGTGCAGCGCCTCGCCGAGCGCACCGAACAGTTCGACAAGCCGGTCCTCCTCATCAACGGTGACAGCCATGACTTCTACGAATGGACCCCGCTGTCCGACGCGGACACGCATCCGAACGCGGAGTTCTACACCTGGCGGGGCGTCGACCTTGCGACGGTCGACAGCGCCTTCTACCACGGGGTCGGGGGCGACATCGACAACCTCACCCAGGTGGTCGTCGAGATCTGGGACCGCTTCGCACCGGAGCCGGACGAGTCGGTGATCGACGCCAACGACTTCGGTTGGCTCGAACTCCGGATCGACCCGTCGACGCCCGAGGTCTTCTCGTACGAGCAGCGCTACCTCACGGTCGACGGCTGACCGGACGCTCGGGCGGACGGCCTCGGACTCAGCCGGCGAAGGCGCGATCGAGCGTCGCGCCGATGTCGTCGGCGACTCTTGCGTAGAGCTCGGCGACGTCGTGGTTGCCGACGCTGGCGTAGTGCGCCTCCAACTCGAGTGCGCGCTGCGTCGCTGCCGTCGCCACGGTGTTGCGGCGGTCGGGTGTCCCGATCGCCGTGGCCGCGGTGACCAACTCGGCCTCGGCGCGCGACGCCAACTCGTCGAGCTCCGGCACGGCCGCGGCCAGCACCGCCCACGCCAGGAGCGGCTCACATGCGGCGCTCGTGGCGTCACTGCCGACGGCTGCTGCGACCGAGAGCCGGAGATGGTAGGCGAACTGTTCGGCCGCATGGGCCGGAACGCGCACTGCGTCTGAGCCGTTCGGCGAGTTGGTCATGGTGTCTCCTGTCGATGGGTCCGTGAGCGCCCACGCAGCGCCCTCGTCATCGTCCCCCGGGTCGGACTCCGGACGTCAGGGTCGGAGGTCATCTGTGCGCGACACGGGCGACGCTGCTCGATCACACATCGGGACCAATGGCCGTCGTCGCTGTGCTGGTGCGATGTCCAGGATGGGTCACATGCCGACAGCGTGTGTCGATGGGAACCAGGCGGCTGCACACGTCGCCTACCAACTCTCCGAAGTGGTGGCGATCTATCCGATCACGCCGGCGTCACCGATGGGTGAGCACGCCGACGAGTGGTCATCGGCCGAGCGGCCGAACCTGTGGGGGTCGATCCCCGAGGTGATCGAGATGCAGTCGGAGGCGGGCGCCGCGGGCACCCTCCACGGCGCACTCCAGACCGGCGCGCTGGCCACGACGTTCACGGCCTCACAGGGCCTGTTGCTCATGCTGCCGAACATGTTCAAGATCGCCGGCGAACTCACCCCGGCGGTGATCC
>JBCBDK010000427.1:0-4032 GCA_038529675.1 Actinomycetota bacterium | reverse complement strand
GTCGGTCACCGCTGCGGTGGGGTCGCCGTGGGTGATCCTGTCGTCCGGGGTGGCCGAGGCCGACTTCCCGACCGCGATCGCCGTTGCGTGCGAGGAGGGTGCGTCGGGCTTCCTCGCCGGCCGGGCCGTGTGGGCGTCGTGCCTCGGGGCGACCGACGTTGCGGGATGCCTCGCCGGCCCTGCCGTCGCCCGGATGCAGCGGTTCGCCGACGTCGCCGACCGGGCGATCCTGATGCGTTCCGGCTCCGCCACGCAAAGCGAGAGCCAGGCGACGTGATGACCCCGACCGCCGTCCTCATCGCCACCGCCAGGCCGACGTTCGACCTTGCGGTCGCACAGGCGCACGCCGATGCCGGTGCGCGGCTGCTCACCGACCTCGGCGCGGACGTCCATCGGCCCGAGGTGCTCGTCACGTCGCCGGAGGACGTCGGCGCCGCACGGGCGGTGCTCGACGAGGTCGACGACCCCACCGTGATCGTGCACGCCTGTGCCTCGTTCGCTGACGCAGGGCCCGCGCTCGAGCTCTACCACGACCTCGATCGGCCGGTGCTGCTCTGGGCGTTCCGCGAACCGGGCGAACACGGTGATCGACTCCAGCTGAACTCGCTGTGCGGCGCGAATCTCGCGGCCCATGCGCTCGCTCGGGACGGCGTCGACGTTCGGCTCTGCTACGGCGACCCGCACGAACCGGAGGTCGAGGCGACGCTCGCCGCCGCACTCGCCGGCACACTGCCCTGCCGCCCACCGCTCCCATCGCCCCACCGTGAGCGCGCACCGCGGGAGGTGGCACACGCCGCGCTCGATCACGTGCGAGGTCAGCGAATCGGGGTGCTCGGCGAACCGCCCCCCGGCTTCACGCCGAGCGAGTACGACCCTGAGATCCTGCGCGACCTCTTCGGCCTCGAGGTCGAGCGGCTGGACCTCGATGCGCTGTTCGCCACGATCCGCGACGTCGGGCCGGAGCGCCGCGAGGCCGAACTGGCCGCCGCGAGCGAGTGGCAGCCGACGCTCGCAGATCTCGACCGAGAGGTCGTCGACACGTTCGCCGCGGTCACGATCGCGCTGCGCGAGTGGCATGACGACGCTCGGCTGTCGGCGCTCTCGATCCGATGCTGGCCGGAGTTCCCGACCGAACTCGGCGTCTGCCCGTGCTCGTCGCTCTCGCGCCTCGCCGACGAGGAGATCGCGACGCAGTGCGAGCGCGACGTGTACGGCGCGACGACGATGCTGCTGATGGCGGCGCTCGGGTCGGGCCCGAGCTACCTCGTCGACACCGTCGACCTCGTCGACGACGAGAACGTCGTTCGGTTCTGGCACTGCGGCTCCGCGGCGACCGGGCTCGCCGCCGATCCGCCGAACGCCACGCAGTTCACGCACTGCAACCGCAAGATCGGCGTGGTCGGCAACTTCGCCCTCCGTCCCGGCCCCGTCGTCGCAGCCAGGCTCACCGAGGATGCCGGCGGCACACTTCGGCTGCTGATCGCGTCGGGCACGGCGCTCGATCGGCCGAATCGGTTCCAGGGGAACACAGCGGATGTGCGACTCGACACCGATGCCCGAGAGTTCGTCACCGCGTTGGTGACCGGCGGCTTTCCGCATCACACCGTCCTCGCCTGGAACGATGTGCGACCGGGCCTCCGGGCAGTCGCTGACCAGCTCGGCATCCCGGTCGTGGAGTTCTGACGGGCGAGGTGGGCGATGGACGTCTCGACCGACCGCCATCCCGGCCAGCCGGTCGATCGCGTGCTCAGGACGTCCGGCGACTGGATCCTCCGATCTGCGACCGTTGCGGCCACCGCATCGAACGCGGTCGAACTCGACGTCGTGGGGCTGCCGGCGATCGAGCTACCCGGCACGCCGGGTTGGCTGACCGGTGAGTCACTCGTCGACCAGGGGATCGAGGTCGACATGCCGAACCTCCCCGCCGATCTCCCGCTGCCGGAGCTCGAGCCCCGACCGTTCCGCTGCACGGTCGAGGTGGTCGCGCCCCGGACCGTCCGGGTGACGGTGGCGCCCGCCGGTGCCAGGGTGTTCGACGAGCCACCGACGTGGCTGGGCATCGTCACCGAACCGGCGACCGGCACCGACGTGTCGGTCGATCCGACCGGCCCCGAGGCCGGCGTGACGATCGAGGTCGGGGACGATGCCGCCAGGCTCGCCACCGGTGACGTGCGTGTCGAGGTCGGGCTGCATCCGTTCCGGCTCACCGTCGGCGACGCCGACGAGCCGGTCCTGCGGACCTCCGAACGACTCCGCCAGGTCGCCGGGTTCCCGATGGCGCCGCCGATCCGATTCACCGAGGACGGCGGCGGGCGAGCGCGCATCGTGCTCGAACTCGAGCTCGAGGCGCACGAGGAGGTCCTCGGGTTCGGCGAGCAGTTCTCGAGGCTGGTGAAGAACGGTCAGCAGCTCACGCTGTCCACCGAGGACGCTCTCGGGACCGGCACCGGCCTGGCGTACAAGCCTGCGCCGGTCTGGCACTCGACCGCCGGCTACCTCGGGTTCGTCAACACCGGCGCGGGCGTCGAGGTCGATGTCGGCCACGAACGACCGAGCGTGATGTCGCTCGACGTCGACGACGAGGCACTCGACCTCTACATCACCGTCTCGCCGTCGCCGACCCAGCGCCTCGCCGACTACACCGAACTGACAGGACGAGGGCGGCGTCCGCCGCTGTGGGCCTTCGGCTACTGGATGGGTCGGTGCCGTTACCACCGCGCCGACGAGGTGCTCGACGTCGCCGACGAGATGCGCTCGCGGCGGATCCCACTCGACGTGCTGCATCTCGACCCCGACTGGCTGGTGGTCGATCGCCTGAACACCGACTTCATCTGGAACACCGAGCGGTTCGGCGATGCGGCCGACTTCGTCGATGCGCTGCGCGAGCGCGGCGTCCGACTGTCGGTCTGGGAGGTGCCGTACCTCGACCCGGAATCGCCTCGCCACGCCGAAGCCGCCGAGGCCGGGCACCTGCTGCAGACCACGTCGGGTGAGATCGCCCAGTTGCGCGGCACGCCGACGCCGGACGGCCGTGATCGATCGCTCGTCGACGTGACCGATCCGGCCGCTCGCCGTTGGTGGCAGCACCTCCACACCGAGTTGCTCGACGCCGGCGTCGCTGTGTTCAAGACCGACTTCGGCGAGGGCTGCCCCATCGACGCAGCGCCACGCGACGGCACGCCGTCACATCACCTCCACAACCTGTACCCGCTCAAGTACAACGCCGCGGTGTACGAAGCGATCGCTGAGCACAGCGGACATGCGCCGCTCGTGTGGGGGCGCAGCGGATGGGCCGGCTCACACCGCTACCCGGGCCAGTGGGGTGGCGACGCCGAGTCGACCGTGGCGGGTCTCCAGGCGACCCTGCGGGGCGGGCTGTCGCACGCGCTGTCCACGCCGGGGTTCTGGAGCCACGACATCGGTGGCTTCTTCGGCCCCGATCTCACGCCTGGTCTCTACGTCCGCTGGACCCAGTTCGGCGCCCTCTCACCGCTCATGCGTGCCCACGGGCTCCGGCCGCGCGAGCCGTGGGAGTTCGGTGACGAGGCACTCGACATCTGTCGACGGTGGATCCGGCTCCGCTACTCGCTGCTCCCGTATCTCTGGCAGGTCGCCGGCGAGGTGGAGCGCTGCGGTCTCCCGATGCTGCGACCGCTCGCGCTCGAGTTCCCCGACGATCCGTTCGCCGCCGGCATCGACGACCAGTTCATGCTGGGTCGCAACCTGCTAGTCGCTCCGATCCTCGACGATCGGATGCGGACGGTCCGGCGACGCATCCACCTGCCGCCCGGCCGTTGGCATCGCCTCGACACGGGACCCACGGACGCGCTGTCGGGTTCCGGTGACAACTCGTCGGAGGTCGCCGACGGCCCTGGAGTCGTGTGGGTCGACGTGCCGATCGACGACATGCCGGTGTTCGTGCGCGATGACGCCACGATTCCGCGCGTCGACGTCGACGAGTCGGTGCGCTGCGTCGACGACGTCGTCGGCCGCCCGTGGACGCTTCATCACTACGGCGGCGATGCGGACGGT